>NZ_JAPQLJ010000043.1:0-32173 GCF_028982115.1 Wolbachia endosymbiont of Drosophila tsacasi
TAAGACGGTAGTATTATAACATACGTAGATAGTCAAGGTACTCAAGCCTATCCTTCGAGACGTTTAAATAGTTGTTTGGGACATATATATGCACCCGTTTACAATCTTAAACTTTAACTAAAACTCTCGAGGTTATTTATGGTTACATCTTATCAAAATTTTATTGGCATTGATATTGGAAAACTTGAATTTGTTACTGCAGTTAATGAACAAAAAGGTGTCATCAAATTTGACAATAGTTGTGTTGGTTGGAAACAATTCTACCAAAAATTTTCAAATATCTTGCCTAACTCCATGGCAATTTTAGAAGCTACAGGAGGTTATGAGCTTGGCTTATTGTATTTTCTTATTGATAGAAAAATTGCTGTGCATCGTGCTAATACTCGTCAAGTTAAAAACTTCATTCTATCTCATGGAACTTTGGCAAAGTCTTGATGCAAAAGCGCTTGCCCAATATGGTTCTGAGCGGTGTAGACATCTGCAGCTATTTACACCTATCTCAAAAGAACAAACCACCTTGTTTGCACTTTGTCAGCGTCGTGACGATATTACGAAAATGCTTGTTCAAGACAAGAATAGGCTAAAAACTCCTGGAAATGATTACATTAAGGAAAGTTGTCAACAAGCTATTGAATTCCTCAACAACCAGGTAGAAAAGCTTGATCAAGCTATACAAAAAATAGTCAATGAAAATCCTGAATTGCAATAATGCCAAAAAATTCTTGAAACAGTTCCTGGAATAGGTAGAAAAACCTCTCAATGTTTATTGTGTCTCATACCGGAACTTGGTTCTTTAAATAAAAGGCAAATTTCAAGCCTTGCAGGTGTTGCGCTTCATCCTAAGGAAAGTGGTAAAGCTATTGGCTACCGAAGGATTATAGGTGGAAGAAGTAACGTTCGTTCAAAGCTTTTTACAGCAACCATGGCTGCTGCAAGGTCCAAATCTGCACTTGGTGCCTTTTATTCTAAGCTTATTGAAAGTGGTAAGAAGAAGATGGTGGCTATAACAGCTCTAATGCGAAAAATTATAGTAATTGCTAATGCAAGACTTAAAGAAGCAATTAATTTGCATACTCTTACAACGGTAACTGAAATTAGCTAATGAATATGTGCGTCCACACAGACTTAAAGCACATATTCATTAGCTAAGCAGAAATTGTTGTGACAGCTGTTTGATATAAAATTTTATTTCTATGACACACGGGTTTTTATTGCCCACATAATTGAACAAAGTTACACAAATAAAAAACTTTTAAAAAAACATAGTTGATATCTGGGATCTATAGCTAACCCAAGAAAGGTTTCCCTACGTCATACCGCCGCAGCATCTCAGCATAGATTCCGCTAACAAGTAGCGGAATGACGGACTTGTTGTTTTTCAAATTGTAGGTAAACCTAAGCCACTTTAGCTATATATTTAACTAGATCCTATGGTCAAGCCATAGGATGACAGGAACGGTTTTATACATTTTTTAAAGGGCAACATGTTTAAGCTTTACTAGCAAAATGGAAAGTAAGGCCAGCCTCTATGCCGTGTGTGTGAAATAGTTGATTACCTACATTTATATCCTCTTTTAGTGCATCTTTTTCATCAATAATACTAGATGTACCATTTGCTTTTTTTACTGCTTTCTGCATTGCTTGAAATGTAAAATTGTTACCCATAACACCAAAACCTCTATATCCGATATGCATATTTACATCTTCGTTTATGCGATAATCAAAGCCAGCTTTTAATTGACCTGCGGGTCTTATTGACGGTTTTTCAAACATCGTCATTCTTGTTGCACCGATTCCAATACCAACGTAAGGAGAAAAAGAGAAACGGTCACTTTTCCAATGATGATAAACATTTGCCATTACAGATATGTTCTCAATTTGGTCATGATTCACTATAGCACCATATAAATGTTTTTCTTCTGCACTATTTTGATCTTTAACTACTTTTACGTATGACGCCGTCATTTGACTGCTTGCTAAACCAATATTATCCACTTTTACAGAAGAATACATCCCTTCCAATTCAGCCCTATAGCTGTTGTTACCCAATTCTCCTGTGTAACCAAGTGCCACATTTGCAGCAAAAGGTGGATTGTAATCTCCTTTATACTTACTTAGTAATTGACCTTCTGTATTCTGAGCACTCCTGTCATTTACAGATACATTATTGGTAGCTGTAGCAGCAGTATCTCCAGTTTTTGCTTTCAACTCACCTATGTAATTTAAATATTGACCGTAATACCCACTACCAAAGTAAAATCCTTCTGTTTCACCTGCAAAGGATTGTTGTGATAACAACAAAGCAAGTGCTGTAACTGCTAATGTTTTTTTACTAATCATTACTACTCCCCTAGTTAAATTAGCTAATCTAATACTAATTAATTAAAAATGGTTTAATATGAAAAACCTAATTATTTTGCACTTTTCTAAGCTAAAAAATAGGCAAAATCAACCTTTATTTTTGATCATTTTTTAATTTATCGTCAATATCCTCATCTTCAAATTCATCCTCCTCGTCTTCGTCATCAAACCCATCATCGCTCCTCTCGTCATCAAACCAGTCATCATCATCTTCAAACTTATCGTCAATATCTTCATCATCAATACCTTCGTCTGCAAATTCATCTGATTCATCATACACCGCATCTTCTGTTTTAGTTTCAGCAGGATAATCAACTGAGTTAGGCCCCTCAAGAGCATTATTCCCCTCATTATTAACCTTATCTTTGCTCGCAGCAGCAGAAAGAACTTTGTTTGGGTCATATGGTTCTTGTGTAGGCACACGAGTTTGCTTGAGCAGTCTTTTTGTGAAGGTGCTATCACTATAGTACAAAATTTTCTTTGATTTAATTGGGTAAGTCGACTCTATTAAAATTATCTGATCGTCGCGTGGCAACATAATAACTTCTTGAGGCAATAGCAATGCCCTCTGTGTTTCAGAGATATGCAACGACCTTGAAGCAGGATTTAAATCTAAAAATTTAGGCTTATTCAACGATTCTTGTTGTACAGTTTTGTTTCCTATAAGTTGCGATATTAAATTAGCTGTTTCAATATTATTGGCTGCAAAAGTTATTCTGTAAGTCGAGTTTGACAAAAAGGAGTTCATTCCTGCTTCTTCGTATATTCCTTTGAGCTGCTCAGTATCTTGAACAATTAAGAATAACCTAACTCGATAACCACGAAAATATGCAATACCTGTTTGAAATTGCTCCATTTTTCCAAGTGTAGGAAACTCATCCATTAAAAACAATACGCCATAAGGCTCGTCATCTGATGGCAATTTCCTACATAGAAACTCAGTTGCCTGTTGGTAAAAAACCTGCATTAAAGGCCTGAGCCTAGTCAAGTTGTCAGGAGTTAAACCAACATAAACTGTAGTTTTCTTCTTTTTAAAATCTAAAACATTAAAATCACTTGACGCAGTTGCAGTATCAATCAATGGGTTTGCCCACAATTCAAGCGATGAGTTCATAGTTGATACAACACCCGACCTTTCTTTATCAGCTTTTTGTAAAAAAGCTGCAATATTCATATATGCTACAGGGTGTATTATCTTACCCATTGTATCAAGAGCAACAGCAAGATTATAAACTACGTCATCACTACGCATCGTACGCACAACTTCACCAAAAGATTTAACTTTCTCTGGTGCAGCAAGTAAGTATAACACCACTCCAACAAATAAGCTTCTTGCTTCATTTTGCCAAAAGTCTTGTTCAGGCATGATGAGGTTAGCTATTTTTTGCACATCGTCAACCATCTGCCCAGGTTTTTTACTAATCCATTGTAATGGATTATAACAGTGACTTATTCCATCTGGCTGCGCTGGATTCCATACGTATACTTTTTGTCCTTGTCGTTCTCGCCAACCACTTGTTATTTCATAGTTTTCTAATTTTATGTCGTGTACAATTACTGAGTCAGTCCAAAATAATAAATTAGGAATTACAAAGCCAACACCCTTACCAGAACCTGTAGGTGCAAATAACAATGCATGCTGAAACCCATCAGCAAGAAAGTATCCTCTTTTATCTTTACCAAGCAATAATCCCTTTTTGCTTCTTAATCCTGCTTTTCGTATGTCTTTCTCTGATGCCCACTGCGAGTCTCCATGAAGTGATTCTTTCTTTTTAAATGGTCGCCACTCAATTATCCTTTCTCTTAAATTCCATAAGATAATCATTAAAACAACAATAGGCATTGTAGAAGATAGAATTAATTTAAATTTGAGCTCAAGGCTATATAACTCTGGGTGGTGCCAACAATATTGTATATGATCAAAAATCGTTGGCCAAAGAGCTTGAGGAAAAGGCGTCAAACTAGGATTAATTGCCTTAAAATCCACAGCATCCGGACCGTCAACTAATAGAAAGAACAATATACCAGATAGATAGAAGCAAAACTCAAGTACACTAAAAGCTACTACACCTCCTATGAGAATATTACGTAGGTGATTTCCATTACTCATAAACTACTCTTTTTTAACTTATGTATAAATTTAAGCATTTTTGCTCGCAGATCTAGTAAATAATATCTCAGAAATGCTTCTTTTGCCCCCACCGGTTCTTTTTAGCTGAATAACAATATCAATCACATTTCTAATGTATGGTATAATTTGGTCTGGAGGAATGCCAAGATTTGCCTGCATAACCATCAATTTTACTTGCTCAAGGGCCATTGTTGGACTATCCGCATGAAGGGTTGATATTGATCCAGGGTGACCAGTATTTATCGCCCTAAGAAAACTAAAAGCTTCCGCTCCACGGAGCTCACCAACTATTATTCTGTCTGGCCTTAAACGTAAGCACGCCTCTATCAAATTTTGAGTGGTTACTTTTGCTCTACCCTGCCCTCCTTTAGAGGCAATTAGATGGACTTTATTGGGATGTTCGTTCAAAACGATTTCCCTTGCATCCTCAACAGTAATAATTCTTTCCTCAGTTGGAATAGCACGCAAAGTAGCATTAGTAAAAGTAGTCTTACCAGTGGAAGTTCCACCGCTAATTATAATATTTTTCTTACTTATTACAGCGTATTCTAAAAACTCTTTTATTTTTTTTTGCCTTAACAGTAAATCCAAATGACGGTCAGCTGGATTATCAGTTGCTTCTGTAACAGTTTCAGAAAAAGCCCCCATTTTTTCGTAATCATCGAGTGCTAATTGCATGCTAGAAGGCTTACGAATCGACATGACTACTTTATCAGGTTCACATGCTGGTGGAAATACTATCTGTATACGATAACCATTTGGTAATGTCGCCGAAAGTAACGGTGCTTCTTCGCTAAGTTTTTGTTCTGTAGCTTGAGCAATCAGTCTACCAAGAGATTTCAAATGGTTAAGATCGAATACTTCTAATTTTTCACACCTTATTTCACCGCGATTTTCAATCCATACTTCCTTTGGCTTATTTATTGATATTTCATTTATGCCTTCTTCTTGAAATATGCCTTGTAATGGCTCCAAATATGTGTCAAGTGCAGCATAGTTCATTTCATTGATTTAATATTGCCTGTGGAGGAAATACTATATCTTGGTTAACAAATACTTTCAATGCGGTGCCTTGATTAACATAAACAGTTGGTTCTTTATCTGTATGTTTGTTAACTATATCTCGCATATCTTTAGAAAAATCATTGATTGACTTCCCTATTGCTTCTTCATAAACAGACTTGCTTTCTCTTTGAAATTGTTGTAACAGTTGATTTACATCTTCCAGGCTTATATTCACATTACCCTCATTAACGCTTAGTGCTTTTGCTATTTCCTTTTTCATTATTTTCAGCAAATCCTGCTCATTTTTAGCGTTCCGAATTTTTCCAATAGCTCCAAGACCAAGTTTCCATTTGTCACTAGATATTTTCTCTTCTCCTTCTAATTTAATAACATCTTTGAGTGAGGAAAGATCTATTTCAGTTGCAGTAATAGATCTCACCATGCCCACAACGGTTGATTCGTTAACAAGATTAGAAGCTTTTTGCCCTATAACAGCTGAACCAATCGAAACACCAGCAAGTGCAACTGAAGAGAATAATGCACTTACTATTTTATTATCAACTATTCCTGCAATGCCTGCTCTACCAAGCTCGTCAGTACTAAGTGATGAGATAGCAATATCTATTCCGTGAGGAAGAATCACTCTGTTCCAATTTATATTTACACGAGCTCTTGCGACATTCGAGTCAAATGAATAACTGCCTATCAATCTTGAGCCTTTAGGTATTAAAACTGTATCACCAGTTTCTGCATAAACATCTCTACTCACCATAGCACGCAGCATTCCTTGCAGATCACAGTTTATTGCAGTTTCAAGAACGGCATCAATAATTTTACCTTGAGTAACCATTAAACCAAGCTTTCCTACTCTGGTAGCTTTGCTCGATTGTGCTGAAGTGTCAGATAAAATAGCAGCAGCAGCCTTGTTCTCTCCACCATCACTTGAAATTGTTAACATTTGTACACTACGTCTATCTCTAGGATAACCGCCACCCCCTATTGTAGGAAACGAGGTAGGTAAATTGCCCATAATATTACTAGAAGGAAAATTTTGCTTTGGCAAAATAGGTATATTTGACACAGGAGTTTCTTTTGGTTTCTCTTCTTCTTTTCTAATTTGTTTTATTTCTGGTATGATTGGTGGTGTAGGAAGAGGAGGTAAGGGTGGTAAGGGATCAATTATTATTCTTTCAGGAACCATTACATTATCTGGAATTTGTTCCAACCTTCCCTTCAATTCTTGAACATTTTGCTTTGTTTCCTCTTTTTTAATAACTTCTGAACCCTCTTTATGAGAAGGACTAAAATAGAGATAATACACTCCACCAACCAGAAGCACTAAAATAATGACCATCAATGCCCTATGACCTTGATTAGAGCCAACTGTTACTACCTTGTTCTCTATTTCTGATTCATCTTCTGAATTGTTACGCCTTTCTTTATTCATATTGCATATACCACAGCTAAAGTGACCTATTTATAATTTCAACTTCACCATCTTCATAACGCATAAATAGCTTTTTATGTACTCCTTTTATTATAACATAATCATCAAATAACAGCCTTTTACAAGGTTTATCTTCCTCTTCTACAAAAATCTGAGGTATTCTATTATTATTTCTAAATTTTAAATAGGTTAAATAACCATCATCAAATAGCTCAATTGGAACTATATCCGCATTACCACCTTCATCAATATATGTATAATTGTACTTCGTATCATTTTCTTGTATTATTTTTTCTGGCTTGTCTGTAGTATATTGCATTTGAGTAGGTAAAGAAACCTCATCTAAATCAACATCAAATTCACCTTCTTCTTGAGGATAATAAAAACGTACTACGTAAGATATATCCTTTTCAGCAGAATAATCGTGACCCACTTTCTTAGCATCAGTATCTGGGTATTTATCGTAGTTTGGCCTTGAGATTAAATCAAAAATGTAATTTCTTTTTTTAGTTGTCGTAATGATCATATTAGTGCGGCTACTAACTTCAAATGGCATGATAAGCAATTTATTGTCATAAGGATTAATTTTCCAACTTGATGCATCACCAACAGCGATATTTTTAACTTTTTCTCCTTCTGCAAATTCAATATAAGAATAGTAACCTTGACTAAAAACCACCGTAAATACTTCATTAGGGCTATACACAAAAGTCTTTATTCTACTATCTACAGAAATAGGCTCATTATAATTAATGGATGCGTTTAAATTGCTACTTACAAGTAAAGCTAAAACTAATAATATCCTATACATATTCATCATCTACTCTATATAAAATAACTTGAAATCCTAATGGGTTAATATATCTTTGCTGATCATCCATTTCAAGCGATGCATATCTATATGACATAATAACTATCTTATTTTTTCTTGTGGAACTTCCATCTTTCCGTGTAAATTCCATAAAAAACCTCACCTGAAGAGCATCGTTACCCAATTTTTGAATTGAACGAATTTTAAATTTACTTTTGGTATCTAAGTATAAATTAAAAAGATCATCCATATTCTGCGATCCTATGTGATTTCTAAATTCATTATACACATTAGATGAGGAAAACAACCTCACCTTTGTATAATAATTATAATTATAATTATATGGATCAAAAACCTCCCTTGCTTTTATATACTCTGAAATAAAATATTCGTTTAGCACTTCATCTGCAGAATACTGCTTTACTGTAACAGGATCAACCAATTGTACTATTCCTGATTTCTTCTCAATTTCTATAACAAATGGCTCAATAGTGCTACTTGTGCTAATTTTAAATATGACTAATATGCTGATAGAGATCGTTGCTAATAATATTAATGCAAATAAAAGTAGAATATTCCTTTGAGCAACAACTGTGCTGTAGCGGTTTGAATTCCAATCTATATCCTTATCTAAGGATTCAGTATTTTTTTCTCGCTTAAAAAATCTTAGCATTTTAGTATTCCTAAAAATCTTAACTTGTGTTAATAAACATAGTAAATTAACAAAGTAGTTACAACAAAAAAGCTAAAAAACTCTTAACTTATGGCCTAGCTTACCAAACTTTGTCTCCATATATGAATCGTTATATTTATTACGTTCCACAATAAGTGGTAGACACTTTGTAACTCCTATACCACTATTTTCCAATTCTGACAATTTCCTATTATTGTTTGTAAGTAATTGGATTTTGTTAATGTTCAATTTCTTAAGCATTTTAGCTGCAATAGCAAAACTCCTTTCATCATCTTCAAAACCTAATATTCTGTTTGCATCAACAGTATCAAGATTATGTCCTCTTTGCACACTGTACGCTCTTAACTTATTAGTTAAACCAATGCCTCTTCCATCTTGCATCAAATACAATATAATACCACTTCCAGAGTCAGCTATCATTTGAATTGCTTGATGTAACTGACTTCTGCAATCGCATGATAAGCTATCTAACAAATCACCCGTATAGCACGAAGAATGAATTCTTACTAATGGTTCGCCATCTTTATCTGGATTGCCAATGATAATTGCATGATGTTCTTTTCCGCCACTTTCGGTTCTATAAGATATGATATCTACTTCTTGAGTCTGTTTTAAAAACAATGATGTCTTGCACACTTCATACACACTCTGATTTTGTTGAAAATCATTTACGAGTAACGTATCTAGTACAATAATGTCATTTTCTTTACACCAATTTCGCATTTCATGCTTATTCTCAAAAGTCATATCAGCCACTAACGCGTATGGCAATAATTCTGAGAACTTAAGCAAGGCAACAGCATACGCATCTATTGTCTTTGAGCATTGCAACTCTTTTATGCTATCTTCCTTTGAACAGTTTATTAAATGGAACAGTTCATCAAAATTGCTTATCAACAGACGTTTGCTGCTATGTTCTTTATTCTGAGATATGTATTTTACCTTACTTGAAGTTAAAGTAACATATACATTACTTGATATAAGCTTGTATTGATTAAACAAATCTCTTTCTAAAACCTCAGCAGCAGCAAGCAATAGGTAATTACTTTCATCATATATTACAATTGGCCAGCCGCGCCTGACTTCGCTGATAGCTCTTTCTACCTTATTGCTACTTTGATTTCCTATAAACATTTTTACCCATATGAAACAGCGATAAAAAAACTGGTGCGGCCGAGAAGACTCGAACTTCCAAGGCCTTATGAGCCACAGCGACCTCAACGCTGCGTGTCTACCAATTCCACCACGGCCGCACTATATTCTAGTTTTTATATAATTATTTTAAATTACTTAATCATTTTAGAATTTTTCATCTAGAGTGTCAATCTGATACTAGAATAATCTAGAAATTACTTGTATAATTTGATTATAAATTTTAATCATTTAAGATAACCTTACTAATAATTTTTAACTTAGGTTTTTATACAAATGAATGTAGCTAGTATCTTTATTTTTTTAGCTCTCTCTCTTATAACTAGCTTTCATTTCGTCCATGCACAGATATTATACACATGGTCTCAAGTTATCCAAGAAAATAAATTAAGCATACGTGCAATTACAGACAATGACATGTGTCCCATTGTTTATGTCGATGGCGAAGAAATAGAAATGCTGAATCGCAGCTCAATTAACAATGGTGATCATAACGAAACAGTTTGTGAACTGACAGTACGAACAAGTGCCAAAAACATTAGTATTGAGGATCTACGAGTTCCTATATTACCAGAAAAGGTTAATAAAATTGCTTTTATTGGTGATACTGGTTGTAGAATCAATATGTTATTTCAGCAGGAATGTAATTCGGTAGATAGCTGGCCTTTAAAAAAAAATTTAGATTCAATCGCTCTTCATAAACCAGATTTAATTATCCATGTTGGTGATTATCATTATAGACAAACAAAATGTAGAAATACAAAAAAGTGTGGCAATATTTATGGATATAATAAAAAAGCTTGGTACGCTGATTGGTTTGAGCCTGCAAAGGATATTTCATTACAATCCCCTTTCCTTTTTGTTCGTGGAAACCATGAGAGTTGTGATAGAGCTTATGAAGGATGGTTCAGGTATCTAGATTCATACCCCTTTTCGTCTGAAAAATGTGAAAACTTCGTTTCTAGTTGGTCCTTAGATGCTGGACCGATGAAATTTTTTATCTTCGACTCTTCATTCGGTGAGGATATTTTTACAACCCAAAGCACAATTGATGCTTTTGAAAGGCAATTTGATAAATTGATACAAGATAAGCCTACGTGGTTTTTAACTCATAAATCGCTTTGGAGATCTCCAAAAAAAGAATTTTTGACATTAAAAAGCCATGGTAATCTTACACAAATTGAAGCTTTTGGAGATAAATTTCCAAGCAATGTTACTACCATAGTTTCTGGCCACATTCATATAGCCCAGATTTTATTAATGGATAATGTTCCAGACCAGATTATAGTTGGAAATGGCGGTGCATCATTACACGCTCAAGACCAAGAGCGTGTTTATCAAAATGTAGAATTCGACTATCCAAATGGTAGAAACTACTTAGCACACGAGGTTAGAAATTTTTTCGGCTTTGGCTTTGCAATACTAAACTTAGATGATCACGAATTTACCTTCTATAATCAACACAATAAGGAAATGTATTCTGCGAAGCTAACAGAAGATTTTAAACTTAAACGGATTAAAACTATAGTAGATTCATTTTAGGACTTGTTATTAGCTATTTTAAAAACGCTACTTAAACATTTTTTTCAATCGATTGATTTCATCAGCAAATTTTGAGTCGGTCTTTATAAAATTTTCTACTTGTTTTACTGCATGTATAACGGTAGCATGGTCTCTGCCACCAAAGTTTCTCCCAATATCTGGTAGGCTTTTTTGCGTAAATTTTTTGGCAAAATACATAGCTATTTGTCTTGGCCTTGCAAGACTGCGAAGTCTTCTATTGGATTGCATATCTGCAACCTTTATATTGAAAAATTCAGCTACTTTCTTTTGTATTTCTTCTATTGTGATCGACCTATGATTTGACCTAAGAAGATCGATTAGGGTTTCACTAGCTGATTCTACCGTCATACTTCTTCCAATTAATGAGGTATGGGTAACCTTATTTAATGCTCCTTCTAATTCTCTTATATTAGATTTTATGTTCCTTGCTAAAAACTCTAGGACATCTTTCGGAACATACATATTCATCTGCTCCACTTTTGCCTGCAATATACCAAGCCTTAATTCAAAAGTTGTTTCATTAATATCTGCCACCAACCCCCAACCGAGTCGTGATCTTATTCTTTCTTCCACTCTATCAAGATCACTAGGAGACCTATCAGCTGATATAACCAATTGCTTATTTTGGTCTATCAATGCATTGAAAGTGTGAAAAAATTCTTCTTGTGTACTATCTTTACCACCGATAAATTGCACATCATCTACCATCAGTACATCCACTGATCTAAATTGCTCTTTAAATAACATAATGTCTTTGCTTCGTAGAGCTGTAATATATTGGTACATAAACTTTTCTGCTGATAAGTATACTACCTTTCTTTTTGCTGATGGAGAATTGACTATATGCCAAGCTATGGCGTGCATTAGATGTGTTTTACCAAGCCCCACTCCGCCATACAAAAACAAAGGATTGCTACCTAGTATTGGATCCACAGATTCTGCCACACGCTTTGCTGCTGTAAATGCCAATTCATTCGGTTTTCCCACTACAAAATTATCAAAAGTGAACCTTGGATCAAGTGGCGAGCCAAGACTATGATTACTATCCTCTCTGTCTTTCAGTATAACATTAGAATTTAGATTTTTTTCTTCAGCGACCTGAATATCAATAGAACGTATACTTTCATTCTTGTTTTGCCATAATGATAATATCTTTTCCATGTAATGAACTGTGATCCACTCTTTTATAAACCTTGTTGATACAGACAATAAGACTTCTCCATTTCTGCTGCTAACAAATTTAAGTGAACTTAGCCAGCTATTGTATGTTGCTTCTCCATAAAGATTATAAAGACAACTTTGGATTTTTTCCCAAGCGGTATTATAATCCGTCATTGTAACAATCTGGTCAAAAAACATAGTAGAAACCTTAGGGTTAATTAAGTTCATACACCACACCAAGAAAAAATAATAATTAGAAAATATAAGATAATCAATAGTTTACTATAAAATAAAAAGCTAATACTACTTAAACACACGCTAAAAATTATGGTGATTTTTTGATGGGTTGTAAAGGGTATAAAAACACTAAAATTGATCATTTTTATTTCACAAAAATGATCAATTTGTAAATGTCGCTTGTATCGAGGATTAGAAGCCTGCTATTAAAAATAGTAATACATTATGTATAAATAAGATGTTAAATTTACTGGCAAACAAGTAAAGTATTCATATAAATATAGCTAACCTAATATAGATTTACTGAAGCAAATTTATGATTATATTAAGTAATTCGAGTTGTCATGCTGTATTCGGTATTGAACTAGAGTTTTACATTGAAGGAATAGAAAAAGAATATTTATTTCTGAGTAGCATCAAAAATAAAATAGCATCTCTTGAATTTTCTTGCGAGAAGGAGAATTCTACACATCAATATGAGATAAAAAGTGGTTGTTATACGAACTCTGACAATTTAATTAAGCATTTTGAGTTAGCGAAACAATTACTTACTGAAACAGCACAAAAATTTGGCGGGAATGTTTCTTTTAAAGCAAAGCCTTATTTGGATAGAGCAGGCAGTGCATTAAATGTGCATGTTAATCTCGTGAATTCAAATAACGATAACTTATTTTATATCAATGAGCAAAAGTATAGTGATTATTTGATTCATAGTATTGGTGGATTATGTGCAATGATGAAAAAACATATGTTGTTTTTTGCTCCAAATGATGATTCATATTTAAGATTTCAGTACCCAGATATTCATACTCCAACTACAATTAGTTGGGGAGTAAATAACAGAACTGCTGCGATAAGAATTCCCTATTTTGGCAACGATTCCAAAAGATGCCGCCTAGAGCATCGTGTTCCTGGAGCAGACTGTAACCTTGAAAAAGTACTCACAGCAATAATTGAAGGTATAGTTTTTGGTATAGAGAACAAAACTGCTCCGCCAAATAGAGTGTATGGCATTGCATCTGATTCTCAATATAAGATGAAGAGGTTAATACAACAACTATCTATCAAATCCTAATCCATTAAACCCCTTTTGGGTAATTGGCTGTTCTAGCATTTTTCTTACATCATTATCTACATTTCCGTACTGTAATAGCAAGTCTACAGGAGAGAGTTTTTTCGTGCTTATATTGGTAAGGTCGCCCGATGGCTGCTCAGGAAGTGGATTACCAAGCGCATCCATGTGTTTAGGTAAAGATTCCATAACAATATTTGTAGCACTAGAAACGAAATGACTATCTTTAGTATCAGCGCTTTTAGAAAGTGAATTACCTTTGAAATCCATATGTTTAGGTAGTCCATTTTCATTTCTTCTTCTAGCTCAGCTTCAGTTCTTTCTGGTTCTTTTGCGGTATCTTTTTCTTCACCTTCATCAACACTGCTATAACCTTCATCTTCTGAAACTTTATCTCCTGAAACACCAGTAATTTCAGCAGGCTGTTCTTTTTTAGTTCTTATTTTATGAATCAGCAAAAGTAATAAGTAAGTAACTGTAGCAGCAGAAACGATAATGGCTATCTTTGCAGCAATGTGAATTGCTGTTAAAAATATTAAAGCTGATAAAGCCCCAGCTAGTCCAGACACAATAACTTTATTTTTGCCTTTTGTTATATTTAGAATTGCCACCATAATAACCTCTCAAATACTGTTCTAGAATTATTATACAGAAATTTTCTTATACTTGCAATTTTGCGAAAATTTTAATTATTTGCGTAAAGTTTTAAAGCTATACAAGGATTAATTAATATGCAATGTATCTCGACTATAATATTGTACAAACGCACATATTCAGTTAACATTCAACATGCAGAGCTTACTCATAGAGCGAAACAGGGCGGTGGTATTATTACTTATAGTAATTTTTATCTTCGGTTCATACGTTTATGTAAAAATGCCAAGGGAAAGTAACCCTGATATACAGATTCCTATAATCAGCGTGTTTGTTGGGCTTCCTGGGATTTCTGCTCAAGATAGTGAAAAGCTATTAGTGCTTCCTATAGAAAATGAACCAAGATCCATCGAAGGTGTAAGAGAATTGAGAGCTTTTGCAACTAATGATGGTGCTCACATGATACTCGAATTTGGAACAGAGTATGATAATAAAGAAGTGTTTGATAATGTCCGTTCAAAGCTTTCAAACATAAAATCGAAGTTACCTGTTGAAGCGGAATCTGCGATAATCAATGAAATAAACTTGAGCTTATTTCCGATACTCAATGTCGGCTTAATTGGTAATTTGCCAGAAAGAGCCTTAACTGAAATAGCACGCAAGCTAAAGAAAGAAATAGAATCTCTGCCAAATGTTCTCAAAGTTGAAGTGGCGGGTATGCGTAAAGAAACAGTGGAAGTTATAATTGAGCCCACAGTTCTAACAAAATATAACATTCAATCAAACGAAATATTCCAAGCTATATCAAGCAATAATAGACTAGTGGGAGCTGGGTCACTGGAAAATGACACCGGTAAATATTCGATTAAAATATCAGGGTTATTAAAAGATATAGAAGATATTATGAATATTCCTATTAGATCTCAAGGCAATGCAGTTTTGAGAATCAAAGATATAGCAAAAGTATACCCTAGGTTTGAAGATCACCAAGGGTTTGCTCGCATTAATGGATTACCTAGTGTCGTGCTAGAAATTTCAAAACGTAACGGAAAAAACATAATAGACACAGTAAATCAAGTAAAATACTTAATGGATAAGGCAAAAGATCAATTACCTGAAAATTTAAAAGTGGTGTACTTAAATGACCAGTCAAAAAACGTCCGCGATGTGCTTGATGACTTGGAAAACGGCATAATATTTGCTGTGTTGTTAATATTGATCATAATGATGCTTTCTATGGGAACAAGGATTGCTATTCTTGTGGCACTCTCGATACCCGGTTCCTTTTTCATTGGGATAATAGCTCTTTACTTTATGGGCATAACCTTAAATATCGTTGTGCTCTTCAGTTTAATCATGGCTGTTGGCATGCTGGTTGATGATGCAATTGTGATTAGCGAATATGCCGATAGAAAGATGATCTGCGAAATGGACAAAGTAGAAGCCTTTCACACTTCAGTTCGTGATATGTTTTATCCAGTTCTATCATCGACGTTAACTAAATTAGCAGTGTTTTTTCCTCTATTATTCTGGCCTGATACTGTTGGTAAATTCATGCAGTACATACCAATTACAATAATTTTAACTTTAACTGGATCGCTTATTATGGCTTTGGTTTTTATACCAACACTTGGTGCAATATTTGGCAAGCCTTCGATAACTTCAAAAAAAGAAATAAAAAAAATGAGTGCTATAGAAAGTGGTGAGATAAAAAATGCTGGGCCTATAAG
This sequence comes from Wolbachia endosymbiont of Drosophila tsacasi, assembly GCF_028982115.1. Classification (NCBI taxonomy): domain Bacteria; kingdom Pseudomonadati; phylum Pseudomonadota; class Alphaproteobacteria; order Rickettsiales; family Anaplasmataceae; genus Wolbachia; species Wolbachia endosymbiont of Drosophila tsacasi. Next base: position 15,959 of record NZ_JAPQLJ010000043.1, read on the forward strand.
TAAGAGCTTACACACGCATGCTAGAGAAGGTTTTAGATCATCCTAAAAAATTCATATGTGCTACTGTATTCGTCCTGTTCTCATTTAGTGTCCTGTACTTTACCTTTGGTCCTGGAGTGAAGTTTTTTCCGAAAATGGATTCAGATAATATTTTAATCAGTGTTAAAGCAAAAGAAAGCTTATCAGCTAAAGAACGAGATCTGATACTCAAAGAAGTGGAAGAACGCATTTTGAGCGTTGAAAAAGAAATTCATGTTTCTTATGCTAGATCAGGAGCATTTTCAGACAACGTTATCGCCAGAATTCAACTAGAACTTATGGATTGGCGCTTCAGGCGCAAAGCTAAGCACATATTAAACGATATAAGAAGCAGTGTGCAAGACATGAAAGGAATAATAATTAATGTTCAAGAGGAAAAGTTAGGACCGTCGGCTGACAAGCCAATACAAATTAACCTCAGCGGAAGTGCATACAATCTGAATCTAGCAGCAGAAAAAATTCTAAAAATTATGGACCAACCTTCATCCGGGTTTATAAATATTCAAGATAGCAGATCAGCACCTGAAATAGAGTGGAATATGAGTGTTGATAAGAGTAAGGCTACAAGTTCTGGAGCAAGTGTTGCAACCATTGGCGATTTTATAAAGATGGTTACAAATGGAGTGTTGATTGGAAAATATAGACCAAATAACACGGATGAAGAAATCGATATTGTACTCCGTTTCCCCAGAAGGAACCGCAACATGAAGACTATAGATAATCTTTTTATCAATACAGTTAATGGCCCGCATCCTATGAGCAACATAGTAAAATATGCTCCCGAAAAAAAGGCAAACAAACTAAATAGGATTGATGGATTACGTACAGTGACTATTTCCGCTGATGTGAATACAGGCTATCTTGTTAATGAAAGAGTAAAGTTCATTCAGAATTCTATTGCCCAGGATTGGGACAAGGGAGTAAAAATTGATTTTAAAGGCGACAAAGAAGATCAACAAAAATCAGGAACATTTTTGTTAAAGGCTTTTATATTAGCAATTACACTAATGATATTGGTATTAGTGACACAGTTTAATAATGTATACCATACATTTATCGTAATGACAGCAGTGTTTTTATCCACAACATGTGTGTTTTTTGTTTTCTTTCTTATCCAACAAGTTTTCGTAGTTGTTATGTGTGGAGTGGGGATAATTGCTTTGGCAGGAATTATAGTGAATAATAACATAATATTGCTTGATGCCTTTCATCACCAAATTAAGGTACACAAAAATGACACCAAGCGATGTGTAATAAACGCTGCAATTTCTCGCGTTAGGCCAATATTGCTTACCGTTGCAACCACAGTTCTTGGTTTAATACCGATGATTACCAGGTTAAATATCAATTTTTTTATGCTACAAATCACGTATGATTCTCCATCAAGCCAGTGGTGGGTTGACATTTCAACAACCATAGCAAGTGGAATATTGGCTGCAACGGTCTTAACTTTATTCTTTACTCCGGCGTTGCTTGTCATACAAAGACATGAAAAAACTTGACTTAAATTAACAATCATTTAACATTTAAGATAGCGTTCTTTACCCGTTGAAGCTATAATTATAACTAATTACATTGGATTTATTTATTATGATTGCTAATCGTAAAAGCAGTGTTAAACAGAAAAGTAACAAGAATAACATAGTTGGAAGCCTTGATGTAATAAAAACAGCAGGAGAACTTTCACTTCAAAAAGGTTTAGATTTTAATGTTGTAATAAAGGCACTAGAAAGTGCTATAGAAGCAGTGGCTTATCAAAAATATGGTAGCAAAAGTAAAATTGTAGTTAATATAGATAGAAATACAGGCAAAGTTACTTCATACAGAAAACTAAAAGTTATTGATGACGAATCAAATGAAGAAGAGAACACTGAGTATGAATCAATTACGCTGACACAAGCTAAATTAATAAAAGGAGATGCAAAAGTTGGAGATACTGTTAGTGAATTGCTCTCTCTTAACACTGATCTTGCTTCAGCAAGGATTGCCCAGCAAAAGATTGCTCAAATAATTAAAGATGAAGAGTCAAAAAAGCAATATGAGGAATTTAAAGATAAGGTGGGAGAAATAAGGTATGGTATTGTTAAACAAGTAGAATATTCAGATCTTATTATAGACATAAATGGCACTAGGGCATATCTTCCATTGCGAAATTTGACCGGTGGTGAATCATTTCGTGAAGGCGATAAGGTTAAAACTTACATACAGACCGTTAAGCGCTCTGATGATGGACGTCAAATTATTCTTTCTAGGACTCATGAAGGCTTTTTAGAGGCATTATTAAATCAAGAAATACCAGAAATTGCTGACGGGTTAGTAACAATTAAAGGTATAGCTAGAGACGCCGGCTCAAGGTCTAAGGTTGCTGTTTTCTCTCCTGACAAGAACATTGATCCAGTAGGTGCTTGTGTTGGAGTTAAGGGAGATAGAATAAAAACTATTATACACGAATTAAATGGTGAAAAAATCGACGTTATAAATTACTCCTCAGATTTGGGTCAATTTGTTATTAAAGCCATTACTCCTGCAGAAGTATCGAAGGTTATTATTGATGAAAATGAAAATTGCATAGAGTTAATAGTTGCTGAAGATCAATTGAGTTTAGCTATAGGAAAAAAGGGCCAGAATGTAAGATTAGCTTCAGAGCTTGTTGGATGGAAAATTGAGATATTAAGCACTCAGCAAGAATCAGAAAGGCGAAGCAAAGAACTTAGTCAATGTTCAGCTTTATTTGCTGAAGCTTTAAACTTAGAAGAGATTATGGGTCAGCTATTGGTAACAGAAGGTTTTTCAAGCGTAGAAGATATATCCAGCGCTTCAATTAAAGAGCTTGCTTCAATAGAGGGCTTTAATGAGGATATTGCAAACGAACTTCATAATAGAGCAAACAAGTATCTGAAAGCAGAAAATGATAGAAAAATAGAAGAGCTAAAAAGTCTGGGTATGGAAGATGATGTAATCAATTTAACTTTATCAATAGACAATAAAATTGCTCTTAGTAAACATGATATTAAGACTTTAGAGGACATAGCAGATTTATCAAGCTATGAGTTTTGCAGCATACTCTCTTCCTCAGCTGATAGTAAAGAAAATCTAAAAGATACAGTAGACTCAATAATCATAGAAGCACGTAAAAAGCTTGGGTTAATATAATAAAATAATATGAATAATGAAGATATCAGTAATAAAAAATTAACGCTCCAAGGCTTAAGCAAGCTTAAATTAGACCTCAATTTAAACTCTTCAGCTAGCCCAAGTACTGGAGCTACAATAGTAAAAAAAAGAAGAAAAAAATCTCATGATGCAGAAGAACATAATTTATTTGACGAGAGTAAATTAGGTTCTTTAACAGAGAAAGAACAAATTTTCCGCATTAATGCTGTGCAGAATGCTGCTTTGCTGAAAGAAAGAAATCAGAGAGAAGAAAAAGAGAAAACAGCAAAAGAAGATAGCAATAAAGAGATTGACGAGAAAAATGAAGCGGACACTTTATCTAAAGAAATAAATAAGAAAGTTTTAAGTAATACTCACTTAGTTGAACTAAGAGAAGATAATATTGACTATGAGGGCGACGATAAAAAGTCTTCTAAAGTCAACAAAGATATATATTCTAAGCATTCTAAACTGATAATTGCACAGGCAATAGGTGAAAAACCTGAACAACCCCCTGTATTTAAGCAAAGATTTGGTATAAGAAGTAAAAAGTCAAAGTTTACTAAGGGTAAAAATATATCAAGAGAAGTTATTATACCAGACAAAATAACTATCAGGGAGTTATCTATTCGCATGGCAGAAGATAGCAAGAGTGTGCTAAGAATGTTCAAAGAAGAAGTCGGTGAGAGTTATAGAGTGGATGATTTGGTAGATCCAGATATAGCATCTGAAATAGTGGAAAAATTTAATCATACGGCTAAACGAGTGAGCGATACCAACAGAGAAAAGGATTTATTTTTTATAGAAGGCAGAGAAAGCCTGCCTAAAAAACCTAAACCACCAATCGTCACTTTTATGGGACACGTCGATCATGGTAAAACCTCACTGCTCGATGCATTTCGTGAATCTAATGTTGCAGAAAGAGAGTCAGGTGGCATAACTCAACACATAGGTGCTTATCAAATGACAACAAAAGATAAGCAAAAAATTACTTTTATTGATACACCAGGACATGAAGCGTTCACTGCGATGCGTGCATGTGGTGCAAATATTACTAATATAGTTGTAATAGTAGTTGCAGCTGACGATGGAATCATGAAACAAACAGTTGAAGCAATAAATCATGCAAAAGCAGCAAATGTTTCTATTATAGTTGCTATTAATAAAATTGATAAATCTGAGCCTGGTGATGTAGAAAAAATAATTAATAGTTTGCCTCAATATGATCTCATCTCTGAAGAGCTTGGTGGTGATATTATGATTGTGCCAGTATCAGCAAAAAAGAAAACTAATTTAGATAAACTAGAAGAGGCGATTTTGTTAATCGCTGAATTAATGAAGCTAGAAGCAATAGAAGATTGTCGAGCACTTGGATGGGTAATAGAATCCAAAATAGATAAAGCGAAAGGAATATCAGCTACATTGATAGTTGAGGAAGGAACGTTAAAGGTTGGTGATATATTGGTAGTTGGTACAACATACAGCAAAGTACGTAGTATGGTTAATCACCTTGGTCAAAGAGAAAAAGCAGCACTACCCTCCGCTCCAATTGAAATCACTGGTCTAAATGGCGTACCAAATGCCGGAGATAAATTTGTTGTTGTAAACTCTGAAAAGCAGGCGCGTGAAATTGTTGAATACAGGCTAGAATTGATCAAGAAAAAGAAAGAAGATTCAGACGATAATAATTTAGATATATTCAGTCGTAATAACAGTGAAACAGAAGAACTATCTGTAGTTTTAAAGTGCGATGTAACTGGTTCTATTGAAGCAATATCAAGTTCAATTGATAAACTCGGTAAAGACCAAGTGAAATTAAATATCCTACACAAAGCAGTAGGAGGGATAACAGATTCAGATGTGCTGCTTGCAGAAGCATCAAGTGCAGTAATTTTAGCTTTTAATGTAAAAGTGGACTCAAAAACAAGGGACTTGGCAAAACAAAAAGGTGTAGAAATACATACTTATAACATAATATACGAGCTCATTGACGACATGAGAATGTATTTAACTAAAATGTTAAAGCCTGTTACACGAGAGGTGCGTGTTGGTTCTGCATCTGTGAAGCAAATATTTAACGTATCTAAAGCTGGTAATATCATTGGATGTTACGTAAGTGATGGAGTCATAAGAAAAGATTCTTTAATTAAGGTAGTGCGTGGTGGCAAATTGGTGCATGAAGGAAAGTTAAAAGCACTACGTAGATTTAAAGATGATGTTAAAGAAGTAGGTGTAAACTTTGAATGCGGAGTATCACTAGAGGGTAATATTGATATTAAAGTTGGAGATATTTTGGAAGCTTATCAATTAGTGCAAAAAGAAAGGGTGTTATAGTAGATGGATATGAAAAAGGAAATTAGAAACCTAAAAATAGCATCGGTATTGCATAGAGCAATATCAAGAGTCCTAATGGAAGGTAAGGTGTTCAATAAAAATGTAGCGGTATCTGACGTAAAATTAAGTAAAGATCTGAAAAAAGCAGATGTATATATTGTGTTATCTTCATTGAATATCCAAATAGCTGACTACTCAGATTCAGAAAAAAGTACATGGATTTCAGCATCACGCATTGGAGATCCTTTTTCGAAACCTTCTGAGAATAATTGTGATATTAACACTGTTGTTAATGAAATGAACCAATCTGCATGGTCAATACGTAAATCTATATTGTGTTATGTTGATTTGCGATTTATACCTGAGTTAGTTTTCAAGCCTGATTTAGCGTTCGATAATTTTGTTAATGTAAGCAAAATATTACATAATCACACTTAATTAATGTATTTCAACCATTACTTTTCATTAATGAGATTGCACAGTTTAACAGGTTTATGGCTTGTGCTATTTTCCAGTTTGAGCGGTATTCTTTTAGCCTCAACTTCTCTATCGTATCAGGCTCTTTTTCTCCTTGGTTTGTTCACTATAGGTGCATTTTTAATGAGACCTGCAGGGTGCATAATTAATGATATTTTCGATAGGGAAATAGATGCGCACGTTGAACGAACAAAATATAGGCCACTTGCAAGTGGTGCATTAAACATAAAGCAGGCTTTGGTTTTACTCTCACTGCTACTATCTATCGCTTTGGTAATTTTATTGTTAACTAATAAAACCACACTCATACTTGGAATAATCTCAATGTGTATGATAGCTACTTACCCTTTATTAAAGCGGTATGTTTGGTGGCCACAATTGTTCTTAGGGTTTACCTTCAATATGGGATCGCTCATGGGCTCAGCAGCAATAATAAACCAGATCAGTATAGAATCCTTGCTGTTTTATATAGGATGCGTCTTTTGGACACTTAGCTATGACACCATATACGCTCATCAAGATAAAAAAGATGATGAAAAACTCGGAATGAAATCTACCGCATTATATTTTGGTGATACAACAAAATCTTGGTTGAAAAGATTTTATTTAATATCTCTTATGACGTGGCTATATGCTGGTATCTTATCATCATTAAATAACATCTTTTATATTGCTTTACTTGCTGTAGGGTTCATATTTCACCGCCAATACAAAAATTTCAATCCTGACGATCCCAGTCAATGCATGTCCATATTTAAAAATAATTCCTACGTAGGGTTGCTTCTCTTTTTTGGCATCCTTTTAGATAGAATTATCACCTAGGTCTCAAGAGTTTTGGCTCTAATGAAGTCAATAAGCTCAGGTAGCTCGCAGAAACGAAAAAACTTACTTGACAAACTCCGCCACCTCCCTTATCATGATAGTGAAGCTATTCAGTTATCTTCATCTGTGCAGATTAAACAGCAAGAAAACAACGTAGTTGGCGTCTTATTTTTAATTTTTTGCACTATGTGCATCCTATGTCTTCACAACATTTCTAGGTTTTTGCCTATATAAGCTGAAACGCGCTTATAAGTCGTTTAAGACAGTACAGTACGCCAATTTGCAGGATTAGAGAGTGAACACTAATTACCACGGGATTTCTTTGCCTTTTTTTCTGCTTAGTAAATTTCTTAAACATTTTAGCTAAGGTTAGTTGCGGTTTAAAAGCAGCTAAATTGCAGTGTTTAAGACTTAAAAAATGCTAAATACTGAAAATAGACAATGACCAGGGCTTCTTTTGCCTTTTTTTTCATTTGGTAAATTTCCTAATGTTTGCAACTAAACGACAACTGTCATCCCGCTACGAGTTAGCGGCCAAGAGATACCGCGAATGAATCGCGGTATGACGGTTCGTGGTGGTATGACGGTCTGCGGCGGAATGACGGTTAAGCAATTCGTCATCCCGCTGCTTGTTAGCGGATGAGATACCGCAGCGGTATGACGTAGGGAAACCTTTCTTGGGTTAGCTACAGCAGCTTGCAAACCATTCAGAAAAGGGAAGACAAAACTATAAAAAACCATAGGTGCCAGATGGTTTTTAGCTAAAGTCAAAATTTTCTGCCATAACATGAGCCCATCGCTAAGCAGCAGAAGACCTTGCATGACCTCCAAAAAATGTTTTTACTCTTTCAAGATAAGTAGGTGGTACTGGAGGAATTGCTATATCATCTATTTTAGAGTATATTGCCGCATCTACAACTTCATTTGTTATTAATTCCATTAGTCTTTGCTTTATCTCACCTCTTCTAATATGTCCTCCATAGTCGTTATAAAACTTTACATATAATTCCTTAAACACAAATTCTTTTATAGCATTTCTTGTATAAGAAATTCCGTCCTTTACTTCATCACTTACATTGCTCAAATCCACTCCAGAACTCAGTGAATACAAATTATCAAAATTTTCTTTCAAAACTTTTATTTTATAGTAATGCTTATCCACAGATCTCTCAAAAAATCTTTTAGTAGCATTACCGGCCAACTCTCCTATTATCTGAGGCTCTAATTGAGCTGCAAAATTATTTTCTGCTTCAAGGCCACTTAATGCATAAATGATACGGTTGAGCATTCCAGGACCACATTGGCGATCACTTTCCTCAAAGCGAACCAGTAATATAGACTTCAATAATTCTACATCTGCATTTTGCTTTCTTGCCGCAATTAAAACTAAATTTATAGCCTGTGTCAATGTCAATCCGGTTTGTGAATCTACCCAATTTACCCACTCCCCAGTTTCATAACCATCCAATCTTAGATAAGGTTCTATCATTCGTTTTTGCTGACTTGTTAAACCGCTTATATAACTTTTAAACTCTTCATCCAACTTATCTGACGGAGTACCATGTTCTTCCTTTAATTTTTTGGCACATGCAATAACGCTTTGCTGAAAACTTCTAGTATGAACACTTTGATTGCCAGTACCCACATCACTTACATTAAACAAAAAGCTTAGCTGCTTTACATTCAAACCCAAAGGTGAGAAGAGCTTTATCAATGGATACTTTATTAACTCGAGGAGTGCTACTGGAATTAGCAGTGCATAATTTAACAATAATAAACCAAAATTAAATATAAGAAACCTACGTAGAGCTGATACCTTTGATGCAACGTACAAAAACGGAAGCTGTAGGTAATATATCAAGTGTATATTGAAGAATAAGATTTTGTCCTTTAGTTTTATTGTCGGATCATTATAAATCTCAAATAACGTGCTATTACTATCAATGTTGTCATTTTTAAATGAGTTATAGTTGTTTATGATTTTCTCTTGCAAAGGAAGAAGCATTTTATTCAGACAAATAAATGCAGCAATAAAAATAAAACCTGTAGCCAAAAATGCTAGTGCAGGGCTAGAGGTGCTTGTAGATAAATAGGTATAAAAATTACTAATTAAGTCCTCACAAGGGCGAACTAGAATCGGGTTAAGGATATAGTCGACGAGAAGACTTAAATAGTAATAAGTAAAAAGTAAGAATAAAATAAAACCACAAACAACCAAAAATTTCTTTAACCTTGGATTCATAACCCCCTCTTAATCATCTGTTAACATAATCTATTTTAGAAATAAATTGAGAAAAATGCAATTTTTATAAAGATCGATTGAAATTTCCGAGCTTCAGTTATATTCTTAATCTATTTAGATAAAAATTATTGTGTCAAATAAAATAGGTTTTTGGGCTATTTTTGCCTTAGTGATTAGTAGTCAAATTGGCTCTGGAATTTTTATGCTTCCTATTAGCCTTGCTCCATATGGCGCTTATAGCCTTATAAGCTGGGTAATATCAGGGCTTGGTGCTATATCTCTTGCTTTGGTTTTTGCCTTACTCTGCGCAAAATTTCCAGAAACGGGTGGTCCTCACGTTTATGTAAAGCATGCTTTTGGCCCCAATGCAGCTTTTTTTGTTGGTTGGACGTATTGGGTAAGTTCGTGGGTTAGCTCAACAGCTGTCACAGTTGCAAGTATTGGTTATTTAGCTCCACTTTTTCATAATGATATACAAAGTATACATTTGTTTTTAGAAATAACATTAATTTTAGCTATTATGCTAATAAACTTAAGAGGAGTAACTACTGCCGGCCGTGTTGAGCTTCTATTAACAATTATTAAAATTACTGCACTGCTTGCAATACCAGTAACAGCGTTGTTTTTCTTTGATAGGAATAATTTTATCACAAGTGAGGAAATATCAACCCTCACGATGTCTCAAGTCCTTGCTCGCTCTACACTACTCACTCTATGGTGTTTTATTGGCCTTGAATCAGCAACAGCACCTGCAGGATCAGTCAATAATCCAGCCAAGACTATACCAAGAGCCATTGTGCTTGGCACAATCTGTGTTGCTGTTATATATTTTATTAATAGTCTTTCAATTATGGGGTTAATAAGTGGTAACGACCTAGCAAATTCAAAAGCACCATACGTTGACGCAGTCAAAATTATGCTTCCAGGTAATTGGCATTTTATTATTTCCATTCTTGCTTTTATCGTTTCCGTGAGTAATCTAAATGCTTGGTTTTTAGCTGATGGACAAGTGACTTTAGGCCTTGCAAAAGATAAATTAATGCCACAATTCTTTACTAAAAGAAACAAGTACGATGCTCCTTTTTGTGGAATAATACTCAGTACTCTGGGAATGTTAGTTTTACTTATTCTAACATCAAGCAAAAATTTTGCTAAGCAAGTAACTTCAATTATTGATATCTCTGTAGTTTCATTTTTATTTATCTACTTAGCATGTAGTCTTGCTTTCCTCAAGGTTATTATACAAGAGAAAAACTATTACGAATTTTTAATTGGGAGTGCAGCTGTATCCTTTTGCTGCTGGATAATATACGAGACTCCTATAAATACATTATTGACCTCAAGCTTGTTTATTTTAGGTAGTATACCTACGTACTTATTTTGGTACCGCAGGTCCACGCTCATTTAACTTTTGTATACACGAGTTAAGTTACTTATTCGTTGAAGTTTTCCAACTTAAGCCATATTATTAATCTATTTAGATAGAAATTATTGTGTCAAATAAAATAGGTTTTTGGACTATTTTTGCCTTAGTGATTAGTAGTCAAATTGGCTCTGGAATTTTTATGCTCCCAATTAGCCTTGCTCCGTATGGTGCTTATAGTCTTATAAGCTGGGTGATATCAGGGCTTGGTGTTATATCTCTTGCTTTGGTTTTTGCCTTACTCTGCGCAAAATTTCCAGAAACGGGTGGTCCTCACGTTTATGTAAAGCATGCTTTTGGCCCTGCTGCAGCTTTCTTTGTTGGTTGGACATATTGGGTGATTTCATGGGTTAGCACAACAGCTGTAATAGTTGTAGGTGTTGGTTATCTTACACCATTTTTCCATGAGGATATTCAAAACGTACATCTGTTTTTAGAGATGTTATTACTCACAATTATTACACTAACAAATTTTAGAGGAGTAGCTACTGCTGGACGTGTTGAGTTCTTATTGACGGTTATAAAAATTTCTGTATTGCTTGTAATACCTATAGCAGCATTATTTTTTTTTGATAGAAATAACTTCACCATAAGTGGAAAAATATCAAATCTTACAACATCGCAGATTCTTGCCCGCTCTACACTTATTACTCTATGGGGTTTTATTGGAGTTGAATTGGCAACAGCACCAGCTGGTTCGGTTAATAATCCAGGCAAAACTATACCCAGAGCCATAGTGCTTGGCACAATTTCTGTTGCTGTTGTGTATTTTGTCAACAATCTCGCAATTATAGGATTAATAAATGGCAATGATTTAGCAAGTTCAAGAGCACCATATGTTGACGCGATAAAAATTATGGCCTCTGGCAATTGGCACTTGATTATTTCTATAATTGCGTTTATTTTTTGTATTGGTACCTTAAACGCTTGGGTCTTATCCAGCGGGCAAGTTGCTTTTGGCCTTGCTGAAGATAAACTGATGCCACAGTTCTTTGCTAAAAGAAACAAGCACGGTTCTCCTTTCTGGGGCATAACAATCAGCTCCATTGGCACTTCAGTTTTACTAATTCTCACCTCAAACAACAATTTTGCCCAGCAGATTACATCGATTATCGACTTTTCTGTAGTTTCATTTTTATTTGTTTACCTTGCATGCAGTCTTGCTTTTCTTAAGGTTATTATAAAGGAGAAAAACTATTACAAATTTTTAATTGGCAGTATAGCAACAACCTTTTGCTGCTGGGTAATATTTGAAACTTCTGTGAATACCTTGCTGATCGCGAGCTTATTCACCGCAAGTGGCGTACCTCTTTATTTATTTTGGTATCGCAGAGTTTCTGTATAGCAAATGTTATAGCTAGAGATAATTTTTAAATGATTGATATTTATGGATCACGACTTTGCTTATTGTCCACTTGTTCAACATTACCCTTCTCAAGTTTACTATCTACTTCTTTTGCGTGTTCATCATCTACACTAATCTCACCTTTTATCTTACTGGAGTGACCTGCTTGCGATTTTTCATATGCTTCCATGTTGTCATATATAGGGTTACTGATGATTTCTATTTTTTCAGATGTGAAAATCCTTGCTAAAAATCTCCCTATTATTGGTATTGATCTTAAGAAATCTCTTAGCTTTGAAGATTCTTGTCTTTTATTTAGGAACTGTTGGTCTATTTTAAGGTTTTTTACACCATATTTTTTATCATCAAAATTTATTGCAGGCTTTCTTTTTTTCGAAAGAACATTTTGAGCCTTTAATCCATTGGCTCTTTTAGGCTCTTGAGGTGTAGACATTGCAGGTTTAACCTTAGTTTCATCATATTCTTTATTTATCTTTCACTTTATTATGTAATATTACTAATATTGCATAATAATAGCTAAATTACAATTAATTGCAAGGTAAAAATATTAAAACAATTGTAAATTTTGTCAGTCAAAATATAATAGAACTTTAAAGTTAGAGGTTCATCTATATGGGATACAAAATTGCTGTTATTGGAGCAACTGGGAGAGTAGGGCGTGAGGTATTAAGCACGCTTGCTGAGTTTCAAGATGAGGCAATAGATTCTGTAATTGCACTTGCATCGAAAAAATCAGAAGGGAAGAAGGTGAGTTTTGGTGACAAAGAGTTAACAGTTTTATGTCTTGAGGATTATGACTTCGTTGGAACTAATGTAGCCATTTTCTGTGCTGGATATCATGTTTCTGAAAAGTATGTACCAATTGCAACACAGGCTGGATGCATCGTGATAGATAACAGTTCCTATTTTAGAATGAAAGAGGGTGTGCCGCTCATTATTCCAGAGATTAATAAAGAAAAAATTATGGAATATAAAAACCACAACATAATATCCAACCCAAACTGTACTACAATACAGATGTTGCTAGTACTACATCTATTACACCAGAAAGCAAAAATAAAGAGAATCGTTGCTTCAACTTATCAATCGACTTCTGGTGCAGGCAAAGCAGCAATGGATGAGCTCTATGACCAGACAAAAAAAATCTTCATGAATGAGACTAAAAAGCCTAAGATATTTCTGAAACAAATAGCGTTTAATTGCATTCCCCATATAGGGAAATTCATGGAGAATGGTTCTACAGAAGAGGAATGGAAAATGCAAGAGGAGACAAAAAAAATTTTAGAGGAAGATATAAAAGTTACTGCAACTTGTGTAAGAGTACCCGTCTTTATCGGTCACGCTATGGCAGTAAATGTAGAATTTGATCAACATATCACTGAAGAACAAGCTCGTGAAATGCTAAGTGAAGCCGAAGATAGTGGAGTTTTAGTGTACAACAGGCGTGAAGACGGTGAATACATCACTCAAATTGATGTTGTACAGGAGAATGCTGTATATGTATCGCGTATTAGAAGAGACAATACTGTTGAACACGGATTAAATATGTGGATAGTGGCTGATAATCTGCGCAAAGGCGCAGCATTAAATATAGTGCAGATTCTTGAGATTCTAATAAGAGAGACTCAATAACTTAAATCTATATTGACATGTCCCATCTTACGCTTACCTCTAACCTCTTTTTTCCCATATATGGTTAAACTAGCTTTTTCGTTGCTCAAATAGTTATGAGAATCATATATATCATTACCTATTATATTTTTCGTCATACAAGGAAAGCGTAACACTACTTCCTGCATAGGTAGCCCGCATATTATCCTAACCAGCTGTTCAAATTGACTAACGTTACATGCATCCAAGCTCCAGTGGCAAGAATTGTGAGGTCTTGGAGCTAGTTCATTAACTAACAATTCGTTATCTTTAGTAACAAAAAATTCAATAGCCAGAATTCCTATTACATCGAGCGCATTTGCTATTTTCTTTGCAGCTCGTTGTACCTCTTGAGTTAAATTGCTATCTATTTTAGCTGGCACTGTTGAAGTATCAAGTATTCCATCAACGTGGTAATTTTCTGCTATAGGAAAAAAAGCTACTTTACCGTTTTTATCTCTTGCAATGACTATTGAAACCTCTTTCAGTAAATCAACACTTGCTTCAAGTATGTACTCTGTATTCCAATCAAAGGAAGCAAATTGCTTCACTTCAGAATCATTCTCAAGCACATATTGCCCTTTTCCATCGTAACCCATTTCTGTTGTTTTCAGCCTTGTTGGATAGCCAAAAGCTCTACTGCTTTCTAATAGCTCATTATAATTTTGTATACTTTTGTATTCAGCAGTTTTTATACTCAAGCTTCTAATGAAATCTTTCTCTCTAAGCCTATTTTGCGCAATGTGTAACGCTTTTTTACCCGGATAAAAATTTACATCGATATCAATTGCACTACATGGAATATTTTCAGACTCAATAGTGACCAAATCCACACTCTGTGCAAAAGATTCAAGCGCTTTCTTATCAGAGAAATCTGCTATTGTGAAATCATCAGCAACAGAGCAAACCGGATCGTCCTTAGCACTGGCAAAAACATGTGTTTTTTGTCCAAGTTTTGTTGCAGCGATAGCAGTCATTTTACCTAATTGTCCACCACCTATTATTCCTATTACTTTTTTGCTAAGTGCATCTGGTTCATTCATACTATAAATTGATATTTCCTAATTAAAGTATACTTGAAAAATCTATGAAAAAAGTATATAATTAAAGTACTATCTTTTTATCATGAATATTCTATAATGATAGAGTACACACTAACTACCAACTTTGTTGAAGTTACAGTTTTGCCAATTTATATTGAAGAGCAATCCATTCCTTATGAAAATTGCTATGTATGGATGTATAACGTTAAGATAAAAAACAAAAGCCAATCAACTATTCAATTATTAAGTCGTCATTGGCAAATAATAGATTATAAGGGAAAAATAAATGAAATTGCCGGAGTTGGTGTTATCGGAGAACAACCTGTGATAAGATCTGGAGAGGTATTTAAATACACAAGTGGAACATACTTAAATGCACCGTCAGGAGTAATGCAGGGTAAGTATGAATTTCTGAACGAAGAAAGCATAAAAATTTTTGAGGTTATGATACCACCCTTTTCTTTGGATAGTCCATACGTCAAAACTAGACCACATTAACTATCAAAATAGTTTATTTGTAACCAGACTGCATTCTGTGATTTTTAGCAAAGCACGATCTTTCATTTGAGCTTTCTTCAATTTAAAATAAACACAGAAAATTGCTGCCTATAGCTAAACTGACTTACGACAATTTGAAAAACCGTCATTCCGCTACGTATTAGCGCCACGGCGGCATAGCTATAGCTAACTCAAGAAAGGTTTCCCTACGTCATACCGCCGCGGTATCTCAGCATAGATTCCGCTAACGAGTAGCAGAATGACGGTTTTTCAAATTGTAGGCAAACCTAAGCCACTTTAGCTATATCTTCAAAAATATGGTTGAATAATTGTTAATAATAGTGTATAATTGTTAATATTTTAAGCATTTTTGCCATGGCTCTTTCAAAATTTCTCGATCCTCGGAATGATTTGTATTTCAAAAAAATCTTTGGAACGGAAAAAAATAAGAATATCCTGATCCACTTTTTGAACGATATTTTAGGGTTTACTGAGATAAATGCAATACAAGAAGTTGAGTTTCTTAGCACTATTATGGATCCCGAAGTTGCCTCTGATAAACAAAGTATTGTTGATGTTCTCTGCAAGGATTCTCACGGAAATAGATATATAGCAGAAATGCAGCTCGCTAGAGACAAGGGCTTCGAAAAACGCGCTCAATTATATGCCGCTAAAGCCTACTCAAGACAATTAGATAAATCTGGCAACTACATTGATTTAAAGAAAGTCTTCTTTATTGCTATATCAAATTGTAACTTACTTCCTGAAGAAATTGATTATATCTCTACTCATAATATACGTGATATAAAAACTAACGGCCATTACTTAAAAGATTTTCAATTTATCTTTATAGAATTACCAAAATTTTCAAAAAGCAAAGTAGAGCAGTTAGAAAGTATAGTAGAAAGGTGGTGTTTCTTTTTTAAATACGCAGAAGAAACAACAGAAGAGGACTTAAAAGAGATAGCAGAAAAAGCGCCAATAATAAAGCTAGCATATGATGAATTAGACAAGTTTCGTTGGGACGAAAAAGATTTAGTAGCTTACGAAGAAAGAATAATGGATCTATGCAAAGAAGAAGCCATTCTTGAATACAGACTTGATCTTGCTGAAGAGAAAGGTATACAAAAAGGTATAGAGAAAGGAAAAATTGAAGGGAAAATTGAAG
>NZ_JAPQLJ010000044.1:0-29689 GCF_028982115.1 Wolbachia endosymbiont of Drosophila tsacasi
ACCTTACCCAGAAAAAGTAGAGAGGAAGTTAAGACGTTTTTGTCATGAAAATGATGCATCAAATTGTTCAGGGATGCAATAGTTAATAGTAGAATGACGTCGTTGTTTATTATAAAAAATTTCAATGTATTCAAATATGGCAGTTCTAGATTGTTGAGCAGAGTGTTGTGAAGGATCAATAAGTAGCTCTCTTTTGAGTGAGCTGAAAAAGCTTTCTGCAGGTGAGTTATCATAACAACAACCCTTATGACTCATGCTAGAGATAATATTTTTTCTATTTAATAAGAATTGGTGCTTTTTAGAAGTATATTGTGACCCTTGATCACTATGAAACAGTAGATCTTTGGCGGGTTTGCGTTTATTAACAGCCATAAATAAAGCATCTATAATTAATTGTTTATCCATTGGACTACTCATTAACTACCATACGTGAATATAAGTCAATTATTGCTGCCAAATATAGCCAGCCTTCTTTGGTTTTTATATAAGTAATATCAGTTACCCATACCTTATTGGGCTGGTCCGTAGTAAAATTTTGATCCAGGATATTTGGAGCTATAATCCTACTGTCTGTTTGCTGTTTTTTAGTTTTGAATCTTCTTCTAAGCTTAGCTTAAATGCCATTTTTTTGCATTACATCTTGCACTGTTTTGATGTTATAATTTTTGCCTAAAGCTTTTAGTTCAGCATGGATTTTAGGAGCTCCGTACCTGCATTGTGATGCTTGATATATTTTTTGAATATCTGCTAGAAGCTCCTCTCTTGCTAATTCTTTATTGCTTTTCTCCTGAGCAACCCATTTATAATAACCACAAGCAGATACATTTAAAAACCTACATAACTCCTGTATTTTATAGCTGCTTCTATGCTCTTTTATAAAAGAATATTTTACTCCTTTTGGCTGGCAAAATATCCCAGGGCTTTTTTTAAAATGTCTCTTTCCCTAGTTATTCTTGCTAACTCTTTCTTTAAGTCAAACCTTTCTTTGTCATAAGTAGCTAACTTTCCTTTGCCTGGAAATGCATCTACTCCTGACATTTTTTCATTATATTTTCTTACCCATCTGCTTAATAAATCTCCACTCATGCCTAAATCTCTTGCTATTTTTGCTGACGGTTGACCTGTTTCTCTTACTAGTTTTATTGCTTCCAATTTAAACTCTATTGTATATTCCCTTCTGTTTCCCATATTACACCTCTTTGAAAAAACGTTCTATTTTACTTCAAAAACGTCTTAACTTCCTCTCTACTTTTTCTGGGTAAGGTTACGGCTAAGAGATACCATGGCGGTATGACGTGTTAGCTGTACTTTTATACTCATCAACTCAGTATCCAACCTGGATCCCAGTATCAAGTGCTGGGATGACACCTACGCACACTCACTTTGTCATTCCAGCGTGTAAAACATAGACCCCAAGTGTCAGCTACTTGAACAACATCACTTTGCTTAAAAATTGCAACACGGTATGACGTTAGCTATTGTACTACACCTTTCCCCTTTCCCCTGAAACTAAAATCTATATACTTAACTCCAGAAATTTCAAAATACGATGCGATCTAATATTAGAGAGTTATTTTGCTATATAAAGCCTAATCTATCTTATTTCATCATAGCTTTTATTGCAGTTTTATTTTCAGCCTTAACGATCCTCCTCTTTGGCAGAGGCTTAAGCAATATAATTGATTCTGGCACAGAGCACGATTTTACTACCAAACTATTAGTTGCAATACTTATAGTTTTAGCCATTTCTCTCACTGCATTTACTCGGTTATATTTCATTGGCATTGGCAGCGAGAAAGTTATCGCACGAATCAGATACAACTTATATAGCAGTATTACCAATTTACAACCAAGCTTCTTTGAGAACATAGGCGTACAAGATGTTATCTCAGCACTCATTACTGATACCTCTGTGCTGCAATCAATAATAAATAGCAGCCTACTCACCATATTACGAAATTTTGTGATTCTGATTGGTAGTGTTGCCATGTTATTATATACAAATATACAACTAACTGCGTATGCAGCCGCAATAATACCTATACTACTCATTATCATGACCTCACTTGGAAAAAAAGTGCGTAGCCATGCACGCTTTGCCCAGGATAAATTAAGTGAGCTTGCATCACTTAGTGAGGAAAATTTTCGATCTATCGTAACCATCAAATCGTTTGTACTCGAAGAAAACGAAAAAATCCGTTTTAAGGAACATTTAAACTCAGTATCAAAATCATACGTAAAATTAGTACTCTTGCGTGCTATTTTAGTAACTCTAGTTATCACGTGTGTGATAGGTTCACTAGTTGTTTTGCTCTTCTTCGGTATTAAAGAAGTCTTAAGCAATAATATAACTATTGGAGAACTCTCCTCATTTGTGTTTTATTCAGCGCTTGCGGCAGGAGCTATAAATAATTTGAGCGATAATATCAGTGATTTACAACGAGGTCTTGGAATAGTAGAGCGTTTATTTGAATTTACAAATATGAAAAGCTCTATAGCAGATGCCGATGATCCTATAAAAATTTGTAGTGTTCAAAAAGGAATTTCGTTTAATGGCGTAACATTTTTTTATGAATCTCAGTCTGATAAGCCAGCGTTAAATAACGTATCATTTTCTATAGAGGCAGGTCAAGCAGTGTCAATTGTTGGCCCATCTGGCAGTGGTAAAAGCACCATTTTAAAGCTTCTGCTCCGTTTTCATGATCCAAACAAAGGTAGCATTACTATCGATGGGCACAATATTAAGTCAATTGCACTAAATGACCTCAGATCGTTGTTTGGCTTAGTGCCACAAGATCACATGATATTTTCTTGCTCAATAATGGAAAATATACTATATGGCAAACCGGGTGCTGAATATGAGGAAGTGAAGCAAGCAGCTATCAGTGCTTATGCGATGGAATTTATTGATAAGCTGCCTGATAAATTTGATACATTTGTAGGAAAAAGAGGATTAAAACTTTCTGAGGGGCAAAAACAACGTATTATAATAGCAAGAGCTATACTCAAAAACCCTCAGGTTTTAATACTGGATGAAGCAACCTCTGCCCTTGATTATAAAAGTGAAAACCTCGTGCAAAAAGCATTGAGCAAGTTAATGCAAAACAGAACAACAATCGTAATTACACACAGACTATCAACCGCACTTAAAACTGACAAGATTATAGTAATTAATCATGGAAAAGTAGAAGAAGTAGGAACTCATAACTCTCTAATAAGTAAAGACGGGCTATATGCAAAACTGGCGAAGATACAGTGGAATTGAAAGAAAATTTAAATCACATCGTTAGTTGATATGCTAGATTTACAATTAAAATTATAAAATTTTTAATCGTTTTAACTTATAATAATGTAATAGTATTTTTTAGAGGATTATTATGACCCATAATTTTTCATCTTCATGCACTCCTGTAGATACAGCTTGCGTAACGGTAAACTTATGGGCAGCTGTGAAAACAATTCTTCATGTGTGATGCATGTGTAGAAGTAATAAACTCTTCTGTGTTAGATTTAAAAGAGGTTAAAACCTATTTTTCTTTCCATCAGTATCAGAGGGTGCTGTTGATATTATATCAAAGTGATGAAGTGTGTAAATTGTTAGTACATGCTTCCACTCTATAGTTAATTTTTTAATAATCTCATTTACCAATGGAGGTACTTTATGCTAGCAAAAAATCTTTCTGGTCCGAATCAGGAAAATACAAATTATATATGTCCGTTGCCATTTAATACGTGCTGTACCAGTGATACATTAGGAGTTAATATTATTATAGATCCATATGATGATAAGACTAAGAATGAATTGAAGGAAAATATAAAAAGTGAACTAGAGAAAGGTCATAAGTGTGAAATTGATGTTAAGACTAAGAATGAACTGAAGAAAAATATAAAAAGTGAACTAGAGAAAGATCTTAAGTGCGAAACTTGCAAAATTGATGATAAGACTAAGGAGGAAATAAAAAATAAAATAAAAGATGAGATAGATTGTAAGTGTGATAAGAAAGGGACAGGTGAAGTTGATGGTGGAAGTAAAGGAGCCATAGAAAGTATGCTGATAACTGAAAAACATGCTACTGATAATGTTAACTGTTCAAGTTATGCAGGATATTATAAATCACACGGTGAGGTCGGTCAGCCTGGTTGGTTTACAAAAGATCTTTTGAAGCAATTTCTCCCTGACTTAATGAGCAATAAAGAGATTGTGGATCATTTTTACACGAAAAATACTAAACAGTACCATGCAGACAATTTTGCTATAACTTTTGAAAGCAAAGAAAATACCAATTGTGGAAGCAACATAAACTACACATGGGCTGCGCCAAGCAATATGTGGTGTAATAAAGGAGGTAAAACAGGGGATGCTGGGTTAAGATGTCCAGAGGACTTTCAGAGTGATAAAACGAGTGTTTGTTGTCCTTCCACTGCACCTTCTGCTGATTATATATACAGTAAAAACTTCTTTCTCAATGATAAGTGTCCTAATTTAGTATTAAACCTTAAGGGAAAGGAATTAGAAGAATGTGCAGGTAAAACTATAGTTGCAAAATTAAAATCACCATTGATAATTGCTGATTATTATAACAAAATAATAGACAAAGATGGTAACAACACTGGAATATACTACTCTCAATTAAAACCTCACTTAAATCGTGATGGTACAATGAAAGACTGTGGAAGTAATGCAAAATGTCAGGAATATGCTAAAATCATAGATAAAATTCTATGGACTTCTAACAAGGAAGTAACGTTGAAAATTCCTGATAATTCTGTAGAAAAAAGGTCTTATTCCCCTAGTGTTGGTGACAATCAAGATGAGACTTTCTCTTACCATGATTCCGACAATATCTTAATATAAACTATAACTTTTCTGGGTCTTTTAACCCAGAAAAGGTCGCCTTACACCAAATATAGCTAAAGTGACTTAGATTTACCGATAATTTGAAAAACAAAAATTCGTCATCCCGCTGCTTGTTAGCGGGATCTAGAGATACCGCGAATAAATCGCGGTATGACGTAGGAAAACCTTTCTTGGGTTAGCTATAAAAAGTAGAGATAAGATAAACCTTCAACTAACCCCACTTATTCGCTATACTGCTATAGGTTTTCATAGTTTTTCTAGTTGATGAACATTTTCAAACAGGTTTCCTCTCTAATTTCCAGCAAATTAAATGAGTTGAAGCAAAGGGGTGTCATAAATACAAGTGCGGCAAATTTTATTGTAGAGTCTCCAAGCAATAGAGCACATGGTGATATCTATACAAATGTTGCTATGGTGCTTGCAAAGCATGAAAAGAAGAATTCAGTCGAGATTGCAGGGATGTTAGCAAGAGAATTTAAAGCTTTTAATGAAGTTGCAAAAGCGGAAATAGCAGGCCCTGGTTTTATCAATATGCACTTAAAAATAGAAGTATGGCATGGAATTTTAAAACAAATAAATGAGCTGAAAACAGAGTTTGGCACCCTAGATATAGGGAACAATCAGGCCATCAATGTTGAGTTTGTATCTGCAAATCCAACTGGGCCACTACATATTGGTCATGCAAGAGGAGCCGTATTTGGTGACGTTCTGGTAAATTTATTGAAAAAAGTTGGTTATAAAGTTACTAAGGAATACTATATTAATGATGCTGGAGCGCAGATAGATACACTAATAAAGTCAGTATATTTGCGGTATAAGGAAGCTCTGGGAGAAAAAATCAGCATCGAAAAAGGTTTATATCCAGGTGAATATTTAAAACCAATAGGGGAGGGGCTAGCTAAAAAATATGGCAAGGAGCTTCTAGAAAAGCAAGATAATCAGGTGATTAAGGAATATACTTTAAGTTCTATCTTAGAAATCATAAAGGAAGACATGAACTTACTTGGGGTAAGTCATGATGTTTTTACTTCAGAGTATGAGCTACAAAAAAGTGGCAAAATTGAAGAGAGCATAAAGATATTATCTGACAAGGGTCTAGTGTATGAAGGGTACCTGGAGAAACCAAAAGGTAAAGAAAGCGAAAATTGGACTCCCAGAAAAGAGATGTTATTTCGCTCTACAAAATTTGGTGATGATGTTGACCGCGCATTGAAGAAAGAGGACGGCAGTTGGACTTATTTTGCCTCGGAAATTGCTTATAATTTTGATAAAATATCACGTGGTTTTAATTATTTGGTATTAGAGCTTGGTAATGATCACTATGGTTATGTTAAAAGATTAAAAGCAACAGCTTATGCATTAAGTAATAATCAAGTAAAAATAGAGGTAAAATTGCATAATATTGTAAACCTTTTTGAAAATAGAAAACCCATTAAAATGTCCAAAAGATCAGGAAACTTCCTTACAGCAAGAGATGTAGTGGAAGAAGTTGGCAAGGACATAATTCGTTTTATAATGTTAACACGCAAGAATGATATGGTCTTGGACTTTGATTTTGCTAAAGTTAAAGAACAGTCAAAAGATAATCCTATTTTTTACGTGCAATATGCGCATGCTCGTGCTCATTCGTTAATGCGTAATGCTCCAAAAGAGCTTCCAACAGCAGATCCTTCACTTTTAAAGACCGATGGGGAGCTATTCCTCATAAAAACCTTAGCAAAGTGGCCAGATGTAGTAGAAACTGCAGCAAGGCTTTATGAGCCACACAGAATTACTTTCTACTTACTTGAAGTTGCAGAAGCGTTTCACATTTTATGGGGGTATGGCAAGAGTGATTTAAACATGCGGTTCATACTGGAAGACAACTTAAACATCACCGCTGCAAGAATGTTTCTCGTCCAAGCCTTAGCACACGTCATCGCTTCTGGACTTTCCATCTTTAATATAGAACCTTTGGAAGAAATGAGTTGACTTTTTTTGTGCAAGATTGTTTTTTCAACGAATAGAGAAGTTGACAAAATTAAGTAAAAATGTTATAGTTTATAGTAGTATTTTCTGGTTAATATATGGCTCACAGTCAAAAAAAGCTCAATGTTAATGTAAGTTTTGACAGTAAATTGGCTCAGTATCTTACAGAAATGGCAGAGATTCAAAATAAAACTATCTCTGAAGTTTTAGTAGATTTAGTGGAAGAAGAGTTCGAAGAAGATGTAGAGCTATCCGAAATAGCTGACGATCGCCTCTCTGAAGGTGAAGAAGAAGTAGAGGATGATGAAAACATCTGGAAATAAAACTTACACTATAAAATTCTTAAAAAATGTTATTGAAAAAGAAATTCCAGCTCTTCCGGCAAAGATTAAATTAATGGTTCAGGAGGCCATAAAGAAACGCCTGACAGTTGATCCTTTTAATCTAGGAAAGCCTTTATGTCATAGCTTTAGAGGGCAATATAGGATAAGGGTTAGCAACTACCGTATAATTTACATCATAAATCATTCAGAACGTAAAGTACTTATTACTGCAGTGGGACATAGAAAAAACATTTACAAACACAGAAGATTACACAATCAAAATATAAGAAAGACCTCATCTCATACAAGCCTTAGATCGCTTCTGGACTTTCCATCTTTAATATAGAACCTTTGGAAGAGATGAGTTGATTTTTTTTTTGTTACAATATGTAATGATCAAAATATTATTCAAAGTAGGGTAAAGTTATGACGATCAGTTTTAGGGAGTATTCAACTGTATTCACTGAAGTTGCGGAACAGACAGATTTAAATGGAAATAACATAATTGAAAGAATAAAAGGGCAGTTTAAATCACGCCAAAGTGACTATGAGGAGTGGCAAGCAGCCAATTTTCATGTGGACTTCTTATTTCAATCTATTCTTTGTCAAGGTAACGAAGAAGATAAACACACGTTATTACATTTAGCTGCTCACACAGGCCGTATCAAGATAATCAAAGCTCTAATAAAACAAGGTGCAGATGTTAATGCAGTGAGTCAAAATCATAAAAATACTCCTTTGCATGTGGCTATTGGCGAGATAGATGTAATAAATGCTCTATTAGACAAGGGTGCAAAGGTTAATGCAGTGAATAAATTGGGAGATACTCCTTTGCATATAGCTGTTAAGAATGGCAATGTAAATTTAGTAAAGGCTCTATTAGATAAGGGTGCAAATTTTTTATTAAAGAATAAAGATGGCAAGACTCCAAAAGACTTAGCTATAGATGATAGAATAAAAAAGCTTCTGAAAGAATCTACATCAGCAACCCAAAAAGGTATTTACGCCGGTAGTGCAACCGCATTATTAGGCACTGCAGCAGTAGCACTTTTTGCAACCGGAACAGTTGCAATTGAGTTAATACCTATAGTGATAGCGGTAGCCACAGTCGCAATAGCAGCACTAGCAGTTGGTGGTATCACATATATGATGTTAAAACCTAGTACTGAAATGGATGAAGTGGAAGAAGAAAAAGGCATAACTGGGGATGAGCGGAAAGCTTGATCTGCTGGATTCCAGTATCAGCTACTTTCATGACATCATCCTTTTTCTGGATCCCAGTATCGGCTACTTGGATGACAACTAGCCTGACAACTGTCATCCCGCTACGAGTTAGCGGCCGCGGCGGTATAGCTATATTTAAAAATATGGTTGAATAATTGTTAATAATAGTGTATAGTTATTAATATTTTTAAGCATTTTTGCCATGGCTCTTTCAAAATTTCTCGATCCAAAGTTAGATTTAACATTTAAGAAAATCTTTGGCACTGAAAAAAATAAGAATATTCTTATGCACTTTTTGAACAATATTTTAGGATGTACTGAAGTCAATACTATACAAGAAGTAGAATTCTTAAGCGCCATTATGGACCCTGAAATTGCTTCTGATAAACAAAGCATTGTTGGTGTTCTTTGCAGGGATTCTAGTGGGAACAGGTATATAATTGAGATGCAGCTCACTCGTGATAAAGGCTTTGAAAAACGTGCACAACTTTACGCTGCTAAGGCTTACTCAAGACAAGCTGATAAATCTGGTAAATACGTTGATTTAAAGAAGATTTTCTTTATCGCGATTTCAAATTGTACCTTATTCCCTGATAAGCTTGACTATATATCTAGCCATACCATAAGAGATGAGAAAACCAATGAGCATGACTTAAAAGATTTTCAATTTATCTTCATAGAGCTGCCAAAATTTCCTAAGAGTAGAGAAGAACAACTAGAAAGTGTAGTAGACCGTTGGCTATTTTTTTTCAAATATGCAGATAAAACAACGGACGAAGATCTCAGAAAAATTGCGGAAAAATCACCAATAATAAAGCTAGCATATGATGAATTAGATAAGTTTCACTGGAATAAAAAAGATCTAGTAGCTTATGAAGAAAGAATAATGGATCTGCGCAAAGAAGAAGCCATTCTTGAATACAGACTTGATCTTGCTGAAGAGAAAGGTATAGAGAAAGGAAAAATTGAAGGGAAAATTGAAGTTGCAAAAGCGATGCTGGCTAATAATGTTGATATTGACACTATTGTCAAGTTTACTGGCCTTTCTATTAGTGAAATTGAAGAATTAAGTGGAAATCTGTGAACGGTTACCTATATGTTTTTGCTGGCAAAAATTCTCTAATGGTCTTAAATAAAACTTTCAGTGAGTGATTGTCAGACATGTTGTGCTCTGCTGATTTCATCAAGTATACTTCAACATCGGTTGACTTAATTTTTTCAACTAAATTCAATGAAGTTTGATAAGGAACATCTTTATCATTAATGCTATGCAATAAGCGCACAGGATAGTTTATATCTATTGCTTCTCTGTTTAAGAGAAGGTTCTTTCTGCCATCTTCGATCAAATTTTTAGTTATTTTGTATGTACAATGCTCTGAAGTAAAATCTATTACACCTTTAGAATCTAGTTCTTCTTTTTGCTCGTCTGACAATTGCTTGAATATCAAATCTTCAGTGAAATCAGGAGCAGGCGATATGCCGATTAATGCTGCAATTTTTTCTGAAGATTGAAGGGCAGTGAGCAGCATCAGCCATCCTCCCATACTTGAACCTATAATTATTTGTTTATCGCTAGTTAATTCACTCATCACTTTAGCACAATTTTTTTGCCAATCACTTATCGTGTAATCAATAAAATTACCACTTGAATGACCGTGACCAAAATAATCAAATAGCACAAGTGCTACATCATTTTCTTGGCAAAACTTGTAAATAGCAGTTGCTTTAGTTCCATCCATATTAGATGCAAACCCACCAAAAAAAACTACAGAAGCTTTCTTCCCTTGTAGCTTTCGATATGCTATGTGACCATTATTTCCATCAAACAATTTACAATAATTCATACTACTTTGGCAAAGCAACCGGACTATCGCTCATCGAACGCAAATAGCTGACTAGATCTGCAATTTCTTGTGGATTGGAAATACCTGCAAATGCCATACGTGTACCTTTTATATAGGCTTTTGGGTTCTTTAAAAAGGCAAATAGCTCCTCATACCCCCATTTTCCACCTCTTTCAAGCACTGCTTTTGAGTAATTGAATGAGTTACCAAGATGGGCCTTTTTGTTTCCAACTACGTTCCATAAGTTTGGTCCTACTTTATTCATTCCACCTTTCTCAAAACTATGGCAGGCTATGCATTTTTTTGCTGCTGATTTACCTTTTTCAAAGCTAGCATTCTGCATGAGCGTTCCAATATCGAGCGCCACTTGCTCGATTTTTTGCTGAGATTCATTGCTGCCAGCAGTTACTATCGTTTGGTGTTCAATCTTATATTCCTCTGGACTATACAGCATATCAACTACGTTGCTGACTATCATAATGATTAGCCCAGAAAGTAAAATCGATGCTGCAATCTTATTAAGCTCCATAGTTAATTTTTATCAAGTAATGTTACTTAAATTATGCGAATATTTTCGCAAATAGCAACCAATTACCTTGAAGCTCGCTAAAGATAAGAGTCTCCAGCTATAAACATTAAGAAATTTACCAAATAAAAAAAAAGGCAAAAGAAGCTCCGTTGGTGACTAGTTATTTATATGTACTTCAAAATATTGGCGTTTTTTATTCTAAACGCTACGATTCAGCCGCTTTTAAATGCAACTAACCTAAATTATAAACGTTAAGAAATTTACTAAGCGGAAAAAAAGGCAAAGAAACCCCAGGGTGGCTAGTATTCAAATTCTCCCTTGTCTATTTGACGTCTTTTACTGTCTTAAACGCTTTATAAGCGCGTTTCAGCTTATATAGGTAGAAATCTAGAAGTTTTATAAAGACATGAGGTGCACATAGTGCAAAAAATTAAGCATGATTTACGCCAAATATATTAAGTTTTTTTGTCATTAATCCACTGCAGAGATTGCGAAGATAAATAAATAGCTTCATTTTCATGATAAGGGGACTGGCGGAGTTTGTCAAGTAAGTTTTTTCGTTTCTGCGGGCTACTTCTCGACACCAGTGGTGTTAAGTATTCGTACAGTTATTGGTATTATTAAGATACTCCTTAATCTTCTTCAAATCCTCCCAGGCTAAACGTTTTTGCATTGGCTGACGCAGTAGGTAAGCTGGGTGAAATATAGCAGCTATAGTGATTGAGTGAGATAAATATTGGTTAGTGTACGTATGAAATCTACCACGCAAATTCGATATAGTTTTTGTGCTGTCAAGAAGACTATAACACGCAATTCCCCCGACCAAAATTAGAATTTGCGGTGAAACCAGTGCAACATGCTTCTCAACAAATGGTCTGCACATATCAAGCTCTAGGTCGGTTGGCTTTCTATTGCCAGGTGGGCGCCAAAATACAGTATTGCTTATGTATACCTTAGTGCGATCAAGATTGATTGCATTTAACATTTTATCGAGTAACATTCCACTTGCACCACAAAATGGTATGCCTTGAAGGTCTTCATTTGCTCCTGGAGCTTCACCAACAAGCATAACTTTTGCGTTTGGATTACCATCGAAAAAGATAGTATTAGTTGCAGTTTTTTTTATCTCACAACCTTCAAATGATTCAACTGCACTTCTTAGTTCATCCACACTACTACATTTACTTGCAAGTTTCCTTGCTTCAATTATCCAATCACTTGGAAACATGTCTTTTCCATCTTTAGTGTCACCCCAGCACGTATCTGCGTCTTTCTTCTGGGTCCCAGTTTGGATAACAGAGGGTTGCACACCCTCTTTGCTCTCCAACTTTTTTTCTTCTTCACCCTCTGTTAGTGTGCAATCAACGCCCACTTCATGGTAAAATTTTAATAATTCTAGGTCTTCATTGCTCATAATGCTTTTTAACCTTTTGTGCTTTTTTCATGGCTATATCATACTTTAATTTAGATAAATGTCTAATATATAATATGCCATTTAAGTGATCTAGCTCATGCTGAATACACCTTGCGAGCCAGCCGCAAGCTTTTAGCGTCTGTTCCTCATTATTTAAATCCTTATATTTCACAGTCAAATATTTTGGACGCTTAATTTCATAGCTTTGCTCTGGAATTGAAAGGCACCCTTCTTTGAGAATTACTTGTTCATCGGATAATTCCGTAATTTCAGGGTTAATCATGTAAAATTTGCCAGTCGATTCATATCCTACTGGCTCGTCTTCAGCTTGAGAGAGCTGAATGTCCATAACAAAAACTCTCCTCAGCACCCCAACTTGCACTGCAGCAAGGCCAAGACCTTCTGCATCGTACACAGTTTCGAACATGTCGTTTACTAATTCTTTAATTTTATCGTTTATATCTGTTACTTCACTGGCACGTGTGATTAGTTTTTCATCAGGGGCAATTACAATTGGTAATGTGGACATAAAATGGACATAAAAATTATAATTCTATGTTTTGCTTTCCCTTTTGTCCAGAATTTAGTGTATATTAAAATGTTGCTATATCTATAATAGAAATATAAATTATTAAAGAAAGCTACAATTTAAATGAAATTGCGTAATAAGGTTAACTAATGTACTCTGCAGTAATAGTAAAACCAAAGAGAAACGTTTTTGCTGTTTTAGACATAGGTACAACAAAGATTATTTGTCTAATCGTTAAAATAAATGGCAACTTCAGCTATAAAGTAACAGGAACGGGCTATAAGATTGCAGAAGGTGTAAACGGTGGGTCGATAACTAATGTAAAACACGCAAATTACTCCATCTCATCAACTATAGGTTTAGCTGAGCAAGTGTCAGAGGAAACTATAGACCAGATATATGTGAGCATTGCTGGATGTGGTATCTCATCTTTTAATGTACATAATGAAATTATTGCAGCTAATCATGAAATTTCTGACCGGGATATAAAACGTGTGATTTTTCAGACGTTTGAGAAATATATTGAAGAAAATGTTATCATTCACAATATACCACTGAAATATCACTTAGATGACATGACTGACATAAAAGAAGTTGGTGGATTGTACGGAAAAAGACTATCTGCTGATGTTAATGTTGTCACTGCTTCGCGTCCAGCACTTACCAATATTGAAAACTGTATTACCAATAATGGTGGATTAAATATGGCAGGTTGTATTGCTTCTGCATATTCTGCAGGTCTTGCCTGTCTCAGTGAAGATGAAAAAGAGCTCGGGACTGCTATTGTTGATATAGGCGGTGGGTGCACTGCAATTGGAATTTTCAAAAGAGGGAAACTTGTGTATGCAAGCAGCGTTCCAATTGGTGGCGTTCATATTACTCGAGATATTGCTTACGGGCTATGCACAAGCATAGAACGTGCAGAGTATATAAAAATACTGTATGGTAGCACTATCGTAACTTCAATAGATGAGAACGAATATATTACAGTCCAAAATAGTGAAAATGATGAACCTACTCAAGTATTCAAATCTGAGCTTATTAACATCATAAGACCAAGAGTTGAAGAAATACTTGAAATGGTAAGAGAGCAATTTCAAGAGCAGAAAGATCCAATTAATAAAGTAGTGATCACAGGTGGAACTAGTCAACTCACAAGCATGAAGGAAATTGCAGGCTATATATTCAATAAGCAAGTTCGAATTGGGTGCCCTGAGTCTTGTAGCGGTCTTGATGGCGAATATGATAAAAATCCTGTATTTTCTGCTTCTATAGGTTCTATAAAGCTAATAGTTGACACTTTTTATAAAAATAACTCTGGAATGCTCGGTCAAGATGGTAAAATAAGTAAGTTGTACCATTGGGTTAAATCAAAAGTTACAGTCTAGATTTCTGTTTTACCACTTGTCATACAAATGACTTGACACTAGGATCCATAGGACTTATTTTCACAATACGTAAAATTATTACATTTATGCACTTACAAGTAAGCGTACCAATTACAATAAGACATGGAAAATATGAACATAACTATACACTCACAAGAAGATTTTGAATTTATGCGCAAGGCTGGCAGGCTTGCTGCTGAAACTCTTGATTTCATTGCACCGTACGTAAAAATAGGGGTGACAACTAATGAGTTAAATGATCTATGTCATGATTTTATAATTAATGCAGGTGCAATTCCAGCACCACTAAATTATAGGGGGTATCCAAAATCAATTTGCACTTCAAAAAATGCAGTTGTGTGCCATGGTGTTCCCGATGATAAACTGCTTAAAGATGGAGATATTTTGAATATTGACGTTACGGTGATTTTAAATGGCTGGCATGGTGATACAAGTCGCATGTTTTGGGTTGGCAAACCATCAATAAAAGCAAAACGTTTGTGTGACGCTACTTATCATGCATTGATGGAAGCAATTAAACAAGTTAAACCCGGCAATAAGTTAAATGAAATAGGGCTTGCTATAGAGAAATATATTAGAGATTTTGGATATTCTATCGTACGCAGCTACTGCGGACACGGTATAGGAAAAGTCTTTCATGTTCCGCCAAATGTAGTGCATTTCTATGATCAAGATGAAAATCTCATCTTGAAGGAAGGTATGTTTTTTACAATAGAACCAATGATTAATGCTGGAAAACATGAGACTCTGCTCAGTAAACTCGATGACTGGACAGTGACAACACGCGATCTTTCACTTTCTGCTCAATTTGAACATACGCTCGGAGTAACTAAAGATGGTGCTGAAATATTCACATTATCACCCAAAAATTGGCACTTCCCACCATATAATTAGATTTTTTTAAACTCTGCTATACTGCAACTATACTTGGATCTTGAAGAAAGCTAATCCTTAATTTGCGATATAGCAACTAGCCCAATTAATGCACAGAAAATCATGTAAAAACTAGCTGAAGTCTCTTGTCCTGTAACTTTGATAATTGTTGTGCATATAAATGGTGCAAGGCCACCAAAAAATCCAGCAGCTATATTTCTTGACAAGCCAAATCCGCTGTACCGAACCTTTGTTGGGAATAATTCACACATCAGTGCACTAACAGGTCCAAGCGATGCAGCTATTGGAATTATAAAAAGAATATGTGCCGTAAAAGTGAGTAAGTAATTGCCACTACATAACATTGAGAAAACTGGATAACTCACTATTACAAAAGCTATAAATGCAAATTTCATAACTTTTTCTCTTCCTACCCGATCAGAAAGTATTGCAAACAATATTGTCAATCCTCCGAGCGCAATTTGACTCAGTATTTCTACCATATGGTTAAAATGAGTATTTATTGTTGATGTAAGCACATTGAAAAATACCAGATATATGTAAAGAGATGAGTTTTCAACTATATCAACCCCAACTGATATCAGAAAAGGTTTTTTATAGCTATTCAATAACTCTTTTAATGGCAGTTTAGATGGGTTTTTCTGTCTTTTATACTCTGGGCTTTCATCAAGTATATATCTCATATATATGCTAATTAATCCCATTGCTAAACTGAAAATGAAAGGTAATCTCCACCCCCAAGATTCAAAATCAGATACTTTTTTGCATATGAGTACTGCTATCAGGCTTAATACTGAACCAAAAATTGCGCTTAATACTTCAATGCTGCCAAAAAATCCTTTTTTGTTTTTAGGAGCGTGTTCTATTAAAAATGGTGCATTTCCTGCTTCTCCTCCAAGGGATATACCCTGCAATAATCTTAAACAAACTACCAGCATTGACGCTAGTATTCCAATACTTTGATAACCTGGAACAAAAGCAATTAATATAGTTGATAAAGTCATTAATATAATCGAGAGCAATAAGGCAACTCTTCTGCCATGCTTATCACCAATGTGACCAAATATAGCAGCGCCGACTGGTCTCATTAAGAAACCCACTGCAAACACTCCAAAAGCCTTCAATACGCTGGTTAGTCGATCATTCGATGGAAAAAACACACCACCTATTATATTTATTAAGTGGCCAAAAAGCATGTGGTCATACCACAATAAAGTGTTACAAATCAAACTTGAAAATATTACTTTTGTTATTTGCTGCATAATTTTCTATAGTTTGTTTAGTATTTAGTAATATACATTACTTTTTTTTATATAGTAGAAAAATTTGAACATTATATTAGTAATAGTATCTTATTAAATCTTAATATTTTTATATCATTGACTATATTCAAGTATTTTTATATTATTGCCTATATATTTCCATATGTTTTAGTGGGAAGCTATTTTTATTTGTATGCACAGAGTCTCTTGATGGAGCACTATGACACACACTCCAGTTTTGTTAAAAGAGATGCTATCACTACTATCACCGCAGGATGGTGGTATATACGTGGACGCCACATTTGGAGCTGGAGGGTATAGCAAAGCAATATTGGAGTCAGCTGATTGCAAGGTATATGCAATTGATAGAGATGAAACGGTAACTAAGTTTTATGATGATTTAAGCGTTAGATATCCCGATAGAATAAAACTATTCATTGAGAAGTTTAGTAATATTAAAAGTATACTAAGTAGCGTTGAGCCATTTCCTGTCATCCCAGTGCTTAATACTGGAAAAAATAACTGGTCACGCGCTGGAATGACATCAAACGGAGTGGATGGGGTGATCTTTGACATCGGAGTTTCATCTATGCAGCTTGATAACGGAGATAGAGGGTTCTCATTTTTACATGATGGTCCACTCGATATGAGCATGGATAACTCTTCTTATATAAACGCTTCAACGTTTGTTAACGCTTTACGCGAAGAAGAAATTGCAAATACTATATATAACTACGGAGGAGAGCATCATTCTCGCAAAATCGCAAGAGCAATAGTAAGTGCACGGAAGAAGAAAACTATCAAAACTACATTTGAGCTTGCGAATATTATACGTTCTGTGGTGTTCCGTGGAAAAAGCAAAATTGATCCTGCAACCAGAACATTTCAGGCAATCAGAATATGGGTAAACGATGAGCTGGGAGAACTTGAGAGGGGCATTAAAGCTGCATCTGAAATTTTAAATGAGAATGGCAAATTAATTGTTGTTACCTTTCATTCTTTGGAAGATCGTATAGTCAAAACTTTTTTTAAAGATCTATATGAGCCAAGATCTACTGATTGTAAGACATTCTCTTTTCTAAATAAAAAAGTGATCAAAGCAAGTATAGAAGAAGTAAGTGTAAATCCGCGTTCACGCTCAGCAAAATTAAGAGCTATACAGAAGTTGTCATGAGAACTTTCTGCATCATCTCAATAGTTATGTTTTTTCTTAGCATTGTAGGACTATTTAAGATAAAACTACATGTTCAGTCATTAAATAGAGAGCTAATAAAAATAAAAAGTGAAATTAGTTTAGTACAAAGTGATATAAAAGTTTTACAAGCAGAGTGGAGCTATTTGAATAATCCAAAAAGACTTGTAAGCCTTGTAAAGAAATACCTAAAAAATAACTCTTTAATACTGGCTAGCCAGGTTAAAAATCTTGACTCTTTAAATGGCCGCAGTGTGTTAGCACAACTTAAAACCCAGAGTTAAATTGGTTATACTAAGCTTTATCTTTTACAGATAAGCACATCACAATAAAACTTACTTTGTATCTGTTCAGGCAATGGCGTCAACTTAAGGGAAAATATCAGTGATTGTGTATAAAATTTCTCTCCAAATTTTTTATCATTAAATTATCCAAAGAGTGCAATAAACAGCACTTTTGTTTTATTTCAACAAAGAAGTCTAAAATGTGTCCTTAAGTTGACGCCATTGTCCGTTCAGGATAGCGGCAAGACCATAGAGTAAAAGTGAGTTTACAACAAATGGTGTCATCCCAGTATCTGGGCACTGGGATGACAAAGGAGAGCAGTGTCAGCTACTTGCATAACACCATTTGTTGTGCAACTTACTTTAGTATGAAATTGCTTGCGTAAGATTTTGGCAGCCTCTTAACATTTTTTGGCATTTCAATTACGTATTTAACGTTGCGTTTTTTTGCGTAGAATACTGCTTTCTCAAGAGAATCAAATTTTAATACAATCTGTTTTTTTGGATCTTTTGAGCCAATCCAACCCATTAAAGGTTCAATGTAGTAAGAACTAGATTCAATTTTCAGGTGCCAGAGATTTGTATTACCTAAACCAGATTGTGTTGCAGTTTTTGTTGGTTTATAAATCCTAAAAACTACTTTATCATCAGTGCCCATAGTTCTTGTTAAATAAGCTTAAATATATATCTAAATAAATCCTTTCACAAACAATTAGTATGAAAGAATGAAGTTTGAAATAAATATTTTTATGTTATATTATTATTAAATTACATTAAAAGGATTAGCTGAATAGGAGTAATCGATGACGCAACAAGAAATAGTAACAATTAATGCAGAGTTACGTGATATAACAAGAACAAAAGCGATGCATTCTCTAAGGAAGAAAGGAAACATCCCTGGAATCATATATGGAAAGGGCCATGGTAATGTAAATTTAACATTGTCTGCAAAGGAATTCACGAAGCAATATAAATCAGGCTCTCTTTCTGCACATTTGATAGAGCTGAATATTTCAGGCAAAAAGGAATATGCTCTTGTTCGCGATATCCAATTGCATGTAGTAAAGGATACTGTGCAACATGTTGATTTTCAATTTGTTGATAAAGGCAGCGAAATTAAAATAGACATACCTCTATCATTTGTGAATGAAAGTAAAGCTCCAGGGATCAAGTTAGGTGGAGTGCTTAATGTTTTGTGTCGTTCTATTGCTGTTAAATGCTCTCCTGATAAAATACCTCAGGTTATTGAAGTTGATTTATCCGGTAAAATGATTGGCCAGTCTATACATATTAATGATGTAAAATTACCAGAAGGTGTTAAGTTTGTAGCTCATGAAGAAGAAAATTTTACCATTGTTACAATTTCTGCTGCCGATAGTGACGTTGAAAAACCTCAAGCAGAAACAGAGGAATAGTGCATCTGATAGTTGGACTTGGTAACCCTGGTGGTCAATATGAGTTAACTCATCATAATATCGGCTTCATCGTAGTTGATAAAATTTACAAATATTGGAATTTCCAGTCGTTTTCTAAAAAAGCCGATTATCTAATAACTTCTGGCATAATTAATGATAATAAAATCATGTTAATAAAGCCTTATTCATTTATGAATAATTCAGGCATCCCTGTTGCAAAAGTACGAAACTTTTACAAATTATCGCTAGATAATATTGTTGTTATACACGATGACGCTGATTTGGAAATTGGAAGAATAAAAATAAAGAAAGGTGGTAGCTCTGCTGGCCATAATGGACTTAAATCCATAGATAGTTTTATTGGCAACGATTATTGGCGCTTGAGATTGGGAGTGGGTAGACCTGAAGATGAAAAAAGCTTAGCAGATTATGTATTATCAAAATTTTCAAATTTTGATAACGTTGCTCCCTTAGTGGAAAAAATAGCAAAAAATATACACTTAATGCTGCAAGGAGATAATACAGCTTTTATCAATTTGATTGCATAGTATTACGAAACACAAGACTAAATTTCACACAATTAAAATAACAGGTAATAGTAAGGATTTAAATCCGGCGAGTATCTGTGTCTTTGCACATATTGCCAAATTTTTCAATTATCTTTTCTCTTGCTTATCTTCTCCATAGTCATTTTTTTCTCGTCTACTACTTTCAAAACACGTTTCCTCAGATCCTCACTTTGGCATCATTCTACCTTATCTAAAGCCATTTTATACCTTTTTATTCCTTCTGGGGTAACCTTTTTTCAGTTAGCTATATAACCCTAATTATGAATTAACAGACAGTAGAATCGAAAGATTATTACAAGGAGAAATCTTACACAGATCGACCCTTTTGTGAATCTGCGTTTCTGCTTTCTTCAACTTGTTTTGCAAAAGATGTTTCCTGTTTGCTGATATGCTGAAGTGGCTTAGCAATTTCGCGCACAACGGCAGTAACTGCTGTTAAAAATGTTTTTAATAATGCACCTAAAGCTCCACCAACTGCTTCCCTGCCATATATATGAGCTTGCTTTTCGTTATCGTCAGCAGTTTCCCCTGCTCTCCTTCTTGGATTCATCCTATAAGCAATCACCGAAAACAACACTCCCCTGATTGAAGACTTCACTAGTTTTTTTGCTTCATCATCATGTGCTGTTTCATGTCCATGACTTAAGTGTTTAACGTTCATTAGCTCCTTTTGTTGCTGGGCAAACATGCTACTTAATACTTCTTCTATTGCTTGCTTCCTTCTTTTCTCTCTAACTCTTTTTATAGATTCTGATTTATCGCGAGTATGCTTTGTGGTTTCAAATTCTGCATCAATATCTTCAGATGCAGCCTGACTATATAAAGTCTCTATGAGCCTGTCTATGCTTCGCTTTATTTGCATAGTCCTTTCGTAACTATCCGAATTATCAATTCCTTCGTCGATCTGATTTAGAATATCCTCAAAAACTTTTAAATAGTCTTGAATATACTGTATTATGT
Organism: Wolbachia endosymbiont of Drosophila tsacasi; assembly: GCF_028982115.1. Classification (NCBI taxonomy): domain Bacteria; kingdom Pseudomonadati; phylum Pseudomonadota; class Alphaproteobacteria; order Rickettsiales; family Anaplasmataceae; genus Wolbachia; species Wolbachia endosymbiont of Drosophila tsacasi. The sequence goes on from NZ_JAPQLJ010000044.1 coordinate 20,675, forward strand.
ATTGCTTATCTTCCTCTTTATATTGTTCTTCTTGATTTTGCTGATTTTCATTTTCTAAACTTCTCTCTCTTTTATCATCGTTGTTTTCTTCAATATTATCACCGTCTTCCTCGAAAAGGTCTTCGTCGTTCATGATTTTTTTTAATTTAGTTAAAATTCTCACCAGTTAGTATTATATATGAAAAAATTAAATTAACATTAATGAAAAGCGTTTACAACTTCAGCACTCGCTAAAATTACAGTAAAACTGTCAAAAGCAGCGGGGTCATAATACCTCTCATACAGTTCAACTGAACACCGTAATCTGATCTTTTCCTTAGTGTTAAAATTAATTTCATAATCATTATTAGAGTTTAATATAGCAGAATTACGTAATAATTCATCAGCTAATACCGAGTCTAAAATTCCATTAATTTTTATTGTAATGTGTCTGCTCCCAGCACAATCGAGCACTTTTCTCCAGCCAAAAGAAGAAATATCTTTTATCTCTTCTCTGTTATTATGCAAAGTGAACCTTAAGTTTCGTATATTATTTAGCACAATAAAATTATTATCATGATCTTTAATTTTTAGCTGTAATTTGCTCATTATCACCTCCTTTTATAAAAATATCAAAATTAATTGTTGAATGTAAAATTTCATCGTGCTGATCCATAGCACAATTACTTTCTAAAATGGGCTCACTACTAAAACCTTCAATGCTCTTAAGTATCAAGTTAATATGCCTTATAATGGCAAATATACTGTTTATATGATAAGTATATATGTCGCATGAAAATCTTGCCTTTGTAGCAAAATTGGACAGCATATGCAGGTTATTATAATTCACTACGCGCAATCTCAGGTAAGGAATGGTGACCTGTTTAGGTAAGTAGTCATAAATGTTAGTAACATATTTCCTTAAATCAGAGTTTGCTTTTAGTGCTGCATAAATACTATTGTACAACTCGTTTATAGCTTGAATTTTTTTCATGATTAATCCTCGTAAAGATATATAGCTAAAACATAAGCAGTGATACAAACTCGTCATCCCGCTACTTGTTAGCGGGATCTATGCTAAGAGATACCGCGAATGAATCGCGGTATGACGTTGGCAAGTCTTATTTACTTTAGCTATATTTCATCCTTATCTACAAAACAACCTTTGGTTCGCGAAACGGAGAATACACCTTCTTCACTTCAGACAAATGGCTACTTACCCCCGATTCACGATCTTTGTAAATAGCAGAAACATGCCGCATAATACCTAGTTTTATCTGCTCAGGAACATTGTCATAGCCAGCCTCGTATACAACATCAACTCTTATTGCATTCAAATAATTGAAAAACTCAACGTAGCCCCCTACATCACTAAAATAATACTTAAGTGTTCTCTTCTCTTGACCTTTAGACATCATTGCAGTAACCAATACTATCTTACTCACAGGGCCATAGCTTAAATAGATCCTACGAGGTACATAATCTTTATATGAAACTTGCCATGTTTGTTTCACCAGTGACTTTTCCATATGCCACTCAGCATAATCAGTTGCCATAAAAATTAGATCTGAAATCAACTTATCATCCTGGTCGTTCTCAATACGTAAAAAAGATTTAACCTCTTCTAAAGTAACTGGAAAAGATTCAGGCTTAGATTTACGTTGCATATGTATTCTTGGTGAAGTAGATCTTGTTGACATGATAACCCTCCTTTTTGATATAGCTAAAATAAGTAAGGTTTACCTCGTTTATCGTGACAGTGTAGGGCAAATCTTACTTACTTTAGCTATGCAGCTTGCATTCAAATTAAGTTGAATTGGTGCAGCAACAACTCTGAGTGCTTTATCGTATGAATATATTAAGAAGAGAACGTATTAAAGCTGTTTCTCCTTTTTTATTGATAAAATTTGAACTTATAGCATATTCGACTAGGCTGGATTTTAGTAGATTAACATTTTGAGAATGAATATTATTGAAGATGGAGTTTAACTCTTTAGCAAGCAGACTGCGAAATTTTTGCACACTGTCATATGCGATATTTTCAAGTTCATGTGCAAATCTATCTTGAGCTGTAGTTGTTATATCTTCAATTTCCTTATTAAACTCCTCTAGCTTTTTTTCGTTATTTTTAAAATTTTTCGTAAAAGTTTTCATATCAATTAAACTCAACTACTATTATGATTATAATGATAATGAAAAACTACCGAAGTAAAAAATTCACACTACTATGTAACTTGCAAATACTTTTACGCGCTAGAGCTATAGGTTGTCATCCAAGTAACCCCTTCCCGTTATCTGAGTAGCCTCCTTTTCCTGTCATGCAAATAGCCCCTTTCTTGTCATACAAATAGCCTCCTTTTCCTGTCATCCCAGTGCCCTCTTCTTGTCATCCGAGCAGCTGACATTGGTTTACTTTATGATGGTGTCATGAAAGTAGCTTTCCATCCAAAAGGGTGTCATCCCAGTGCCTTGACTACTTGGATCCAGGAAACTTAACTCTACACCAAGTAAATGTACAATAAGAACTAGATTCCAGACTGGAATGACACCCTACTTAACCGTCATACCGCGATTCATTCGCGGTATCTCTTAGCCGCTAACTCGTAGCGGGATGACGATTGTCGTTTAGCTATAAATATTTAAGAAATTTACCAAACGAAAAAAAAGGCAAAAGAAGCCCTAGTCATTGTCTATTTTCAGTATTTGGCGTTTTTTTTAAGTCTTAAACACTGCAATTTAGCTGCTTTTAAGTGCAACTAACCTTAGCTAAAATGTTTAAGAAATTTACCAAGCAGAAAAAAAAGCAAAAGAAACCCCGCATTAGCTAGTTGTCACTCTCTAATCCTGCAAATTGGCGTGCTATACTGTCTTAAACGACTTATAAGCGCGTTTCAGCTTATATAGGCAAAAACCTAGAATGTTGTGAAGATATAAGGTGCACATAGTGCAAAAAATTAAAAATAAGACGCCAACTATGTTGTTTTCTTGCTGTTTAATCTGTACAGATGAAGATAACTGAATACCTTCAGTTTCATGATAAGGGGGCTGGCGGGGTTTGTCAAGTAAGTTTTTTCGTTTCTGCGGGCTACCTGGATTAATATTATATAGGAGGTCTGCTGCCAATAAAGCCTAAACTTACCAAATACATTTCTGTAGATTCAGATCTACTTGACTTTGGTTTAAAATATTTTACTGTTTTAAACATTTTTTTTAGCTCGTTACAAAAATCTTTATCAGATTCTCCTTGGAAAATTTTTACTACAAACGTGCCACCATGGCTCAAGAAATGCTTTGCAAAATTGAGCGCTGCTTCACATAAAAGCATAATTCTGATATGATCCAACGATTTTAAACCACAAGATTCGGGCGCCATGTCAGATAAAATTACATCAAATTTTTGATCCTTGAATTTTTCTCTTAAAATTTCAAGCCCATTGATAATATCACATTGTATAAACTCTACTCCATTAATTGCGTTCATTGGTTTCATGTCAAGAGCAACTACATTTGCACCTTCCTGAGACGCGACTTGTGACCATCCACCAGGAGAAGCACCAAGATCAATAATTTTTTGCCATTCTTGGAATAATTTAAATTTATTATCCATTTCTACCAGCTTATATGCTGAGCGTGACCTATAACCATCCTTGCTAGTTTTTCGCACATACTGATCATTCAAATGACGATGTAGCCACCTTGTTGAAGATAGTTTTCTGCCTCTAGCCGTCTTTACTCTAGTTTTTATTGCTAATACCCTACTTATTATTGATTATATCTTTGAGCTCTTTTTCAACTACTTCTTTTACCAGTGCATGTAGATATTTATTCAGCCATTCTGAGAGATGAGGTTTTAAAAGAGATGTAACTAATTCTTCAACAGTAAGATTCGCTCTTTTTTGTTGTTTATGCTGCAATTCGTTTTGCATTTTTCCAAGCAGCGCTTTGATCTCTTCCATATTCTCTTTTAAAATTAGATGATCGTTATTTTGTGCTTGTAAGCCGCTATTACTCGCTTTATTATTACTCATTTTGATATTATCGTACAAATAAATATCTTTTTTTTCTTCTGAATTGTAGCTATGGTCATTAAATTGGTTATTGTTGCAAGCCATTTCCTCACTTTGGTCATCATTATCAATGTCCTCTTCTTTACCATTTTCTTTTTTGCCATCTTCTTCCATATCTTCTGGATACTCTTCTTCAAGGCATAGCACATCATCATTTTCATCCTTTATTTCTGCTTTTGCGTTTTTACCTGATATAGCTTTTTTTATATCTTCTAGAATATCTTTTACAGATTGATTGCGTTGTTCATCATGCATAGTGCTAATACCATTAAATTTAGAGGTTTATACTATTTATCATAAAAAGCAAGTTGTAAACACTAATTACATAATTGCTTTGTGCTGCAACTAAGTCTGAACGTGCTTTAAATAATGCATCTTCAGTGTCCAAAAGGTCAGATGTACTCTTTAAATTTAAGTTTACCTCTTGCTCAACTCCTTCCAATGCTGAAGCTGCTGCTTTTTCCGCTTCTTGACTTGCTTTAATAATGGCTTTTGCTGTTAGCACATTATTCCAAGCATTTACAACTGCTTGTTCTATATTTTTTACCGTTTCATAATAATCGTAGGTAGATTTTTTTGCATCCATTTTAGCTCTACTGACACCAAAAGCATTCGCTCCTTTTTTAAAGATTGGAACATCAAGAGTAAAAACTATATGAACATTTTCTAATAGCTTGTCTAATTTTACACCATCCTTCCCAAAATTTTTGCTTGCGCTTAGATTTAAAGAAGGAAGCCACTTGGAGCTTTCAGCGATCACTTCCATTCCGGCTGCTCTTTTTTGATAAACTGCTGCCTTTAAAGATAAATTATTGGTTTTTGCTAATTGTAAACATTCATTTAGCTCTGGAACAGAAGGTAGTTTATCATTAGCCTCAGAAAGGTCATCAGCATCTTCGCCAATTAAATGGTAATAAGCAATATTTGCCAACTTTAATTTACCCTCAGCATCAACTCTTTCGGATACAGAAGACGAGAATTTTGCTTTTGCTAACAAAACTTCAGCATTGGTTACCTCTCCAAGGGAAAAGCGTTTTTTCATAGCTGACAAATGTTCCAAAGAAACGCGTTCTTTATGTTTTCTGAGCTTTAATATTTCTGTCTTTTGTAAAACACCAACATATGCTTTCACAGCATTAAGTGCAACCTCTTGTTTTAATTGCTGAAATCGCATTTTTTCTGCTTTGAGAAGATGACTTGATCGACTGAATGTGGCAAAGGTGCCACCGCCATCTATTATCCTTTGGCTTAATATCAGACGTTTTCCAGGTAAACTAGAAAGATTAAAATTACTATCAAAATTGTACTGCAAACTAATGTCAGGTAAAAATCCAGCTAACCCAGAAAACTTAAGCTGTTTTTCTGCGCTTTTATATTGGTAAAATTGAGACTTTATTTTTGAGCTATTTTTGATCGCTTTGCTTATAACTTCTCCCACATCGGTTGCATAGCAACTTATAGTACTAAAAATGATTGCAAGTGTGATAATTAATCGAAACATTCTACTTCCTATGCATATTGGTTGCGCAGTTCAATTGCTAACATAAATTACTTTAATAATCAACAACTAATATTGTTGACACTATTGAGAAATTAAGTGTATAGTAGCTTACTATTGTTTAGTTAAATTACAATGAAAACTTTTTTCTTAAAAGAGAAACAAATCGACAAAAAATGGTTTATCATAGATGCAGAAGGATTAGTGGTAGGAAGGCTTGCAGCATTTGTAGCGACACTATTGCGTGGAAAGCATAAACCTGAGTATACACCTCATATGGATTGTGGCGACAATGTAATTATTATCAACGCAGAAAAGGTGCATTTTACCGGGAAGAAGCTTAAAGATAAGATTTACTATAAGCATACAGGTTATTCTGGTGGTTTGAAGAAAACTACTCCAAATAATATTTTAAATGGCAAATTTCCTGAGCGTGTAATAGAAATGGCAGTGAAAAGGATGCTTGATGATGGACCTATGGCGCGTAGACGCTTTGAAAATTTGTATGTTTATTCTGGTTCAGAGCATAAGCATCAAGGGCAGCAACCTGAAAAGATAGATTTTGCCTCTTTGAATCGTAAAAATAAAAAGTAATGGAGTAAAAATGAAGAGTTCTACAATAAATAATAATGATTGGTCAGAAAAGACAATTAAATCAGCAGTTGATTCGCTTGGTCGTTTATATGCTACAGGCCGAAGAAAAGAATCTGTAGCAAGGGTATGGATAAAGCCGGGAAGTGGAAAATTTAGTGTTAACAAAGAAGGCGATCTAATTTCTTATTTTAAAAGAGAGTCAGTGTGCCAAATAGTGAAAATGCCATTTGTAGCAACTTCTACGTTAGACAAATATGATGTATTTGCAACTGTAAAAGGTGGAGGGCTATCTGGTCAAGCAGGTGCTCTAGCTCATGGAATAAGCAGAGCTTTGAGTAGTGTAAGCCAAGATTTGCATTCTATATTACGTAATGGTGAGTTCTTAACTAGAGATTCACGTGTTGTTGAACGCAAGAAATATGGTCAACATAAAGCTCGGAAAAAGTGTCAATTTTCTAAGAGATAGTTATTTCATAGTGGTGTTTTTTTGTAAGTATTATAAAAATATTTGCAAAAGTGTATGATACCCTCTGTTTTTGTGATGAATTTAGTTGACTATCGGTGTCAACATAATATGCTATTTGTGTGATTTTTTCAATATTAAGGTAATTTATGAGTAAAGAAGATATAATAAAACAATTAAAGGAAGATTGTTCTGGTCAGAATATAGATATAACAAAATCTGATTTGAGCAAGATTCATGGTGCGTTTATTAAAATAATAAAGAATGAGCTGCATGGGAAAGGTGAAATACGTTTGCATGGAATAGGAACATTTTCTACTGCTATAAGTCAGGAGAAACAATGTCGTAACCCCCAAAATGGTGAGATCATGACTGTTCCTGAAAAGACAAGAGTAAAGTTTAAAACAAGCCAAACTCTTTTAAGTATTTTAAATGAAAGCAGCAGTTAGGTAGACATTATCATTTTCATTGTTTTTACTACGCTGTGTAAGCCATAAAATACAGCTTCGCTAATTAAATAGTGGCCTATGTTAAGAGCTGAAATGTGAGGTATTCTTGTCATCTTCTTAGCGTGTTTATAAGTTATGCCATGTCCTGCGTGGCATTCTATTCCTAATTTATTGACGTACTCTGCAGCATTAGTAATTAACTGTAACTTTTTCTCTGATGGATTATCACAGTAATCCCCTGTGTGAATTTCTATTATGTCAGGTTTTATCTTTAGCTTCTCAAGATATTTTAGTTGATTAATATTTGGATTGATAAACAGTGAGACTTTTATGCTAGAGCTATGCATTTCCTCTATTATATTAGAAAGTTTACTGTGCATATTCACGATATCCAGGCCACCTTCGGTTGTTAATTCTTCTCTTTTTTCTGGTACTATACTAATCGAATAGGGTTTTACCTTTTTTGCTATTTCAAGCATTTCTTCCGTGGCTGCAATTTCAAGATTTAGCTCAGTACTAATGCTCTTTTTTAGGTTAAATACGTCTTTATCTCTAATATGCCTTCTATCTTCTCGTAAGTGTACAGTAATAAAGTCTGCTCCAGCATCAATAGCTATTTCTGCTGCTTTCAATAGATCTGGGTAGGAAGTTCCTCGTGCGTTGCGGAGGGTTGCGACGTGATCAATATTAACACCTAGTTTCACAATCTACCTCAAAAATTATTTATGGATTATACATGTTATTAGGTCTTTTGCATAGTCATTGTTTGATTAGCAATACCATAGCCGAGAGACGGGGTTGGCGAAATGTGTCAAGATGGCCTAGCATCACGCGCTGGAATGACATTTGGTAGCATCGAACAAGGAAAAATCTTGTTAAACCTGAAAGAAACTATTTTATCCAGTGCTATAACAATTTTTAAATATAATTTATTAAGAAGTATTTTTGCAGTTATAACCGGAACGCTCAATGGTGCTAGAGTGCCCGTTTGGGAGCATGGTTTTGGAGGAACGGTTAAACCACTGATGGAGTCTATTACAACTACCTCGATTAGAAGATTGTATAATCTAACCGTCCCAAGCTTAAATACTTCTTCATTATAAGTTATAGGAGGTCAATTACAATGACAAAAAGTAAATTAGAGGTAATGAATCCTGATGCAGCAGGGATAGATGTTGGTTCGGCTGTACATTATGTATGTATACCCGAGAGAAGAGATGAGCAACGTGTTCAAAAATTTGGCTGCTTCACTGAAGACCTTCATAATTTAGCAAGGTGGTTAAAAAAGTGTAAAGTTACAACCGTAGCGATGGAATCAACTGGTGTATATTGGATTCCTTTGTTTCAAATACTGGAATCTTACGGTTTTGAAGTTAAGTTGGTAAATGCGCGACATGTAAAAAATGTACCTGGGAGAAAGTCAGATGTTCAGGACTGTCAGTGGTTACAACAACTACATAGTTATGGATTACTCCAAGGGTCATTTAGGCCAGATAGCCAGATGTGTGTATTGCGTAGTTACGTGCGACAACGTAAGAACCTCACTGAAAGTGCATCTACACATGTTCTGCGTATGCAGAAGGCATTAATTCAAATGAATATACAACTGCATAGAGTTATAAGAGATATAACAGAAGTAACTGGTATGAAAATTATCAAGGCTATAATTAAAGGCGAAAGAGATTCTGGGAAATTGGCTCAATTCAGGGATGCACGAATAAAAAATGATCAGTCTACTATAGCAAAAGCGTTAGCTGGCGATTATAGAGAGGAACATGTATTCACGCTAAAGCAAGAATTTGAACTATATAATATTTATCAAGAAAAAATAGCAGAATGTGATAGAAATATTGAGGTCTATTACAAAACGTTTGAAACAAAATCTAACGAAAGTAAACAGTTGAGTAAGGAAAAGAATAAGCACAGAAAAAGTAAGCCTGACTTTGCTTTGCACGAGGAACTGCA
>NZ_JAPQLJ010000045.1:0-14963 GCF_028982115.1 Wolbachia endosymbiont of Drosophila tsacasi
CCCAGGGTGGCTTTGTTGCATAGCAAGAATATTTTAGAAAGGGAAAAAGCCTTTTAAAATATGAGTTACTAACAGATTTTGTTGTAAAGTAAGCATTTTGAAAGAAATATAGTTTATGCCACAAAAAATGAGAGTAAGTAACCAAGGAGAATATAACGAATTTCTTGAAAAAAGAGGAAATGTTTTTCACTTTATTGATGAAGCAATAGACAATTGGTATGAAAACAGTCCAAAAGTGTCTGGCGGCAACAATGTTTATAGTGATAAGGCCGTGATTTTAATACATATAATAGTTCACTGTTTAGGATAGGTTTAAGGCAGGCAGTAGGTTTTGTAAAAGGATATCTAAAAAAGATAGAAAAGGATTTGGAAGTCATTAGCTATTCCCAGTCTTCTAGAAGACTAAGTAAGCTCAATATGAAGATCAATGATTATAGAGTGAATAGAGATGATGTAGAAAATATTGAAATTGCTATGGATAGCACAGTAATCAGTATCTATAGTAATAGTGATCAGCATAACAAAGATAATGTCAAAACAAGAAAGTATAATAGAGCAGATCAAGTAAGAAAATTACATGCTGCTTTAAATATAGAAAGCAAAAAAGTAATAGCCATTAAGTATACCAATTCAACTTTACGTGACAGTATATTAGCATGTAGTATGCTTGAAGAAATGGACGGCAAGTATGGCATTTCATCTATTCGTGCAGATGCATCTTATGACGGAAGAAATGTATATAAGATTTGTAAAGAACTTAATATTAAACCTATAATCCGACCCATAAAGAATGCAACAGTCCGTGAAAAGGTGGATTATTTATCAGAAAGAAACAACAATGTTAAGGTTATACAATCTTACAAAAACTATGAAGATGGTGTAAAAGAATGGAAAATGGTGATGAAATATGGCTTAAGATCACATATTGAGGGCTTTTTCTTTAGGCTCAAAAAAACATTTGGATTTAGTTTAAAAAATAAGTCTGAAATGAATCGTGAAAAAGAGCTATTAATTAAGTGCTATTTAATTAATAGATTTACTGAAATTGGTATGCCAAAGTTTGAAACAGCTGCTTAAATTTTTTATATAAAATATTAATGCAAGTAGCTATGCAACAAAGCCACCCAGGGGACAATGAATCTACATTCAGGAACTTTTGGTAAAGTGACATTAAGTAGTGGAAGATTTATTGTTGAATTTAGAGGGCTCTCAGCAAAGCTTGAGAGAAGCATAGCAGAATTATACTCTCCTGCATGCAGAGCGCAATTTTGCGATGATAAATGTAAAGCCGATACCAAAAAATTTAGTAAAATAAGTACAATCACTAAAGTAATAGACGAAAGAAGATTTGAAGACATGAATTTAACTGAGAGTGATGAATATTATAAGCACGGAGTAGTGAAATTCTTTGGCTCAACAGCGTTTGAAGGTATAGTAAAAGAATATAAAAATAGAGTGGTTACATTGTTTACTTCGCCTTCATACCAAATTTTTGCTGGAGATAAATATTCAATACTCGCAGGTTGCGATAAAACATTTCCAACTTGTAGAAGCAAGTTTAACAATACTGTAAATTTTCGTGGTGAACCCTATATACCAGGTTTTTATATTGTTTAGCAGCACAATTTTCAATATTATGAATATGCATGGAAAGGTGGCTGAGTGGTCTAAAGCACACGCTTGGAAAGCGTGCACATATGAAAACATGTCGGGGGTTCGAATCCCCCCTTTTCCGTATATCACTTCTAGAATAGTATAAAACCCGCTATGTCAGCCTCCTTTTACTCCACTTAGGTATGTACTAATATACCTAATTTTGTTACAACATTCCCAATAACATAAATTATTTTAGCTATACTATCAATAGCATTGCTTTAAAAAGAGTGCCCATATTTTCAGTCAACCTTAAGAATTCACTAAAGATCCTATTCTTTTGTTCATCGCTTGCGCTTTTCATTAAAGCCTGGGTTCTTTCTTTTATGCCAAAAAGATATAAAAATTCTCTTTGAGTTAAAATCTCGCAATCTACGTGTTTTAATGAATCTTTTAATACTTGAAAGTTTACAAGTGCAGTAATATCGCTATTACCAACATTCTCAAGAAAATTAGCATACTTATGTTGTTTTATCGATTGCAAAGTGCTCTTATATGCGGGGTATACATAACCGTAATCTATAATCAAAGCAGCTCCTTTATTATTATGTATCTTCTTCTCAAGTTTTTTTAATATTTCAACCCCAGTTGAACATATTTCCACCACTGCACCATTAAAAAGTTTTCCATTTGTCGTCTGAGTCGCTAATACTGGAACCCATGATTCTTTCTTTCTGGATTTCAGTGCCAAGCACTGGAATGACACTCCATCATCTTGTTTTGTTACCCTATTTTCGTACCACTGCCCATCGCGGTAAATAAACTGATCTATCGGAAGAGCGTCAAAGAACTCATTTGCTAAAAAAATGGTTGGTTGTTCTGGTAGGTTGTCAATATCTTTGTGCCAATTAACACCTAAGCCTTTTAATTTTTCCTTTTGTATCTTCCGTAAAGTAGGGCTTATTTCAACTAAGTGGATCAACATTGAATTAAAAAAGCTGCTGTATTTTTTAGTGACTCTTATTATATCGTGAATGAGTGTTCCTTTGCCTGGCCCAAGTTCAACTAGAGAAAATTTTGATGGCTTTCCTAATTTTTCCCATGTATGCATTATCCAAACTGCAATTACTTCACCAAATAATTGGCTGATCTCAGGTGCAGTAGTAAAATCACCATCCTTACCAAGTGGTAATCTACTCGTATAGTAGCCGTATCTTTCATGGTACAAAACGGCATTCATGAAATCACTGATGGATATTGATCCTTGACTTTTGTCAATTAATTCGTGTATATAAGTGAGCATGTTATTAATAAATGTTTAACTATAGCGTGCCATAATATAAAATAGTAGAGTATTTATATATATAGTATAAACTTAAGTTTGTGAGTAATAGTGCTTCAGTTATGGACAACAAAAACACCGATTATGTTGCCCTTATACCTCAAGATGATAATATTGAATACAAATTTGAAGAAGCTGTCAATTTTATAGAAAACAAGGTTATAAATGCTGATGGACTAACTTTAGCGGAAGTGTTTCAAGTGCTAGTTCAAATGCTAGATGGTGATCTAGCATTGGTAAAAAAAGTACTAGCATATGCTAATATTATGGCAAAGCATGGAATGAAGGTAGCAAAAGAGTCGCAATTAAGCAGAGCTGATGTTCGCCGAGCTTTGGAAGGTAAAGAAAGTGTTGTCAATAGACAAGATTTTATAAAGAAACCACCTCTTCCACCTGCTATAAAATCGACCAAAAAGAAAAGTAGAGGTCTTTAGATGGCTGAATCTATAAAAAAATTTACTGTACAATGTGACTTCAAAGGACAAAGTTCACCTTTTGCAATATATATAGGAAATCCAAAAAGTGATGCTCATCCAATTCATCATCAAGATTCCTGGCTTGTAAAAGAACGTGGAGGGAATATTCCTAACAAAGTAAAAGAAAGTCTACAAAAATTATATAAACTATCTCAAGAAAATGGAGTCTCTTTCTCAGAGTTATGTGCGTATGCCATTACTGTGGTTAGTAATAATGATAAAAAAAGTGACGACAAGCAGTGAGATAGTTTAATCTCTCAATATTTCATTTATAGAGGTTTTTGATCTTGTCTTTTCATCCACTTTTTTTACTATGACTGCACAATAGGTTGAAATGTTATTTTTAGATGGAATAGACCCTGGTACCAATACAGAACAAGGTGGCACTTCGCCATAAAACACCTCGCTAGTTTCTCTATCAATAATCTTTGTTGATGCTCCAATAAACACACCCATGCCAAGGACTGATCCTTCTCTAACTACCACACCCTCGGCTACCTCGCTACGTGCTCCAATAAAGCAATTATTTTCTATAATGACAGGTGAAGCTTGAATAGGCTCAAGGACTCCACCTATTCCCACTCCACCGGAAATATGGCAGTTTTTTCCTATTTGCGCACAGCTACCAATCGTTGACCAGGTATCTATCATTGTTCCTGAATCAACATATGCACCAACGTTGATAAAACTTGGCATTAGAACAACATTTGTACCTATATAAGCAGATCGGCGGACAAAACACCCAGGAACTGCTCTAATTTTTAACTGGCAAAATTTCTCCTCATTCCATTCACTAAATTTGTTACCGATCTTGTCAAACCAGCAATTGGTATTATCTATTATTTTGTTTTCTTCAGTGAGAAAATGTAATAATATTGCCTGCTTTATCCACTTATGTACTAACCATTCTCCACTTGATAGCTTTTCTGCTACTCTAATTTTGCCACTATCAAGGAGCTCAATTACCTCTTTAATTGCTATTCTTGCTGTTTCCTTTAGGTTACAGTCATTAAATTTTTCTCTATTTTTCCAAATATTTTCTATCTCACTTTGTATTTTTTTTAGTTGCAAACCTTCCATTTGTTATATATATTAATATTAAATTTATAGTTCTCTATCATTTGAGCTTGTTACTACTTTATATGTAAGTGCTATGAAAATACAATGTAATAGTTGTACTAAAACTTACTTAGTATCTTCTGAGCAAATTGGTCCATTTGGAAGAAAGGTAAAGTGTACGAACTGCAATCATATATGGCATGAACATCTAGAAGAAGCATCAAGCAAATCGCACTCTGCTAATATACAGGAAAAAAAAATTAGTGGAAGGAATTTTTTACAGAGTCTAGCATTTACCACTCTAGCTTTTGCGACAGCTACAGGGTTATGCGTCGTAATTGCTAATGGCATCTTTCCTAGAGAGATGAACAAAGCATACAAAACGATCAGTTCATATAAGGATTCAATAAGCTATAAATTAGGATACAAAAAAGAACAAACAGAAAATCCAAATGTGAAAAAACTTGTTGTAAATAAGTTTTATCAAGACTACCTTTTTTTATCTAATTTAAGATCTAGTTAAATAGGCATAAACCATCGCCGGTATTGGTATTCAGTTCCTATAGCTACTCAGATGATGCAAACAGTATTAGGGTGACAGAGTTTTAAAAATAAGTTATCTTTTAGTAAAGAACAGCTCATGAGTATTAAAATTGCACCTTCTATACTTTCAGCAGACTTTGCAAAATTAGGAGAAGAAGTAAGAAAAATTAGCGATTTAGGTGTGGATTACATACACATAGACGTTATGGATGGGAATTTCGTCTCAAATATTACAATTGGTCCTAGCGTTGTCTCTGCAATACGTAAATATAGCAATCTTCCTTTTGATGTGCATTTAATGGTCAAATCTCCTGGTAACCACATTGAAAGCTTTATAAATGCTGGTGCTGATATTATCACTGTACATGCAGAAGCAGAGATACACCTTGAGAGGTTGATAAGAAAGATAAAGTCATACAAAAATGTAAGCGACGCAAAAAACCCGATTCAAGCTGGAGTCTCAATTGTTCCTTCAACTTCCCCAAGTGTGCTTGAATACATAATACATGAGCTAGATATTGTGCTGATTGTGACAGTCAACCCTGGCTTTGGAGGGCAGGAATTTATTCATTCACAGTTGAACAAGATATCTACTATAAAAAAAATGATACAGGAGCGTAATCTTAAAACACAAATTTCAGTAGATGGTGGAATTAACTTTTCTAACGCAGCTGATATAATAAAAGCAGGTGCTGATATTTTAGTTGCGGGATCGGCAATATTCAAGGCTGAAGATATTAAGAAGGCCATAAACGATCTTAAAAATCCATCGTGGTAATCCTATATAGCTAGTGCAGCCCTACGTCATACTGCGATTCATTCCATAGCTGTACGAACGTTGTAGTTTGGACCACCAGTGGAGCAGTGCCCAGACACTGGTCCTATGCAACTTAATTAAAAACGTTTGTTTTAGCGTAAACCCTTAGCTCATCAGCTCAGTTATAAGCAAAATTTCTGGATTCCAGACTGGAATGACACCCTACTTAACCGTCATTCCGCCACGAACCGTCATACCACCACGAACCGTCATACCGCGATTCATTCGCGGTATCTCATCCGCTAACAAGAGATCCCGCTGCGGGATGACGATTGTCAGGGCCAGCGCCTCTATGATGTCATCCCAGTGCCCAGACACTGGGATCCAGAAAAATTGATTATGTACTATACAACATTTTCGATCAAAAGCTGGATTCCAGTGCCAAGCACTGGAATGACACCTCTCTTGGGCTCTTTTAGCTAAAACATTAAGAAATTTACCAAATGAAAAAAAAGGCAAAAGAAACCCTGGTCATTGTCTATTTTCAGTATTGGCGTTTTTAAGTCTTAAACACTGCAATTTAGCTGCTTTTAAATGCAACTCACCTTAGTTTAAATGTTTAAGAAATTTACTAAGCAGAAAAAAAGGCAAAAGAAATCCCGTGTTAGCTAGTTGTTACTCTCTAATCCTGCAAATTGGCGTACTATACTGTCTTAAACGACTTATAAGCGCGTTTCAGCTTATATAGGTAAAAACCTAGAAATATTGTGAAGACATAAAGTGCACATAGTGCAAAAACTTAAAAATAAGACGCCAACTACGTTGTTTTCTTGCTGTTTAATCTGCACAGATGAAGACAACTGAATACCTTCAGTACCATGATAAGGAGGCTGGCGGAGTTTGTCAAGTAAGTTTTTGTTTCTATTGAATGACAGTTGTAGCCTATGCAAGAAGTCTATTGACTTTGAGCGCACTTTAGCCTATACAATTTCAATATCTTAAACTGCCAAACATGCCCGATCTAAAGACAATGATGTTAAATTTTGGCCCTCAGCACCCAGCTGCACATGGAGTGTTGCGCCTTGTTTTAGAGATGGACGGCGAAGTGGTTGAGAGAGCTGATCCTCATATTGGGCTTTTGCATCGCGGTACTGAAAAATTAATAGAGTACAAAACATATCTTCAAGCTTTGCCTTATTTTGATCGTCTTGATTATGTGTCACCAATGTCACAAGAGCATGCGTATTCACTATGTGTAGAGAAATTGTTGCAATGCGAAATTCCGATTAGGGCAAAGTATTTACGTGTCTTGTTTTGTGAACTGACGAGAATACTAAATCATTTACTGAACGTTTCTTCTCAAGCGCTTGATGTTGGAGCAATGACTCCTCTTTTATGGCTCTTTGAAGAAAGAGAAAAAATACTGGAATTTTACGAAAGAGCTTCAGGTGCAAGGTTTCACGCAGCTTACATCAGACCAGGTGGAGTTGCAGCAGATGTTCCAGAAGGCTTGATTGAGGATATTGCAAAGTTTATAGAGCAATTTCCAAAGTATATAGACGATGTTGATGAACTTTTAACAGAAAATAGGATATGGAAGCAACGCACTGTAGGAATTAGTGAAATATCAATTAAACAGGCACTTGATTGGGGCTTTAGTGGCCCAATGTTGCGCGCGGCTGGGCTTGCTTGGGATTTGCGAAAAAGCCAGCCATATGAAATATATGATCAGCTAGATTTTGATATACCTATTGGCCAAAATGGCGATTGTTATGACCGTTATCTAGTTAGAATGGCAGAGATTAGGCAGTCTGTTAGCTTGGTGAAGCAGTGTATAGAGAAAATGCCTGGAGGCCCAATAAAAACTGAAGATAGAAAAATTTCTCCACCGCCAAGAGCAGAGATGAAAAAATCTATGGAAGCTCTGATTCACCATTTTAAACTTTACTCAGAAGGATATCACGTACCAAAAGGTGAAGCTTACACAGCTGTTGAGGCACCAAAAGGTGAGTTTGGAGTGTATATAGTTTCAGATGGTACCAATAGACCTTATAGATGCCGAATAAGAGCACCTGGCTTTGCACATTTACAAGCTTTGGATTTTATGGCAAAAGGACACATGCTTGCCGACATTGCAGCAATTATTGGCTCACTCGATATAGTTTTTGGTGAGATTGATAGGTAATTATTGTAAGATAGTAACTCAACTAATGGTCAATACATCTTCTATTAAAAATTGTACAAATTCATTGCCATTCCAGTAATTCATAGAGATTTTACCCAAAATGGCTTTAACATTACCCTGCATGATAGCAGAGCCAAGGTGAGTATTTGCAGAGCGAAATGCAATAGCTCTTACCATAACATTATCATCAGCAATAAAACATTTTATATGATCAACTCCTATAACTTCAGGCTTTCTTATCTTTGCTCCCTGAATGATAAACCTTGGTTCAGGATTCCCAACTCCAAATGGTCCCAAGCGTTGCAGCTCATTCCACAGAGATAAGTTTATTGCTTTAGCAGTTACTATACTATCAGCTTTCAAAGTTTTCTCATTTATAGAGTTTGAAAATCTTTCAGTAAAAAAATCATGCAAATCATTTATTTTGTCTTCTTTAATTGAAAATCCTGCCGCCATACTATGACCACCACCTTCAATAATTAAATTTGTAAACTTTGCGGAAAGGACTGCAGCACCGATATCAACTCCCAAAATTGATCTACAGCTTGCTTTTCCTATTCCATTGTTTAAAGACATCACTATTGTTGGTAAGTGAAACTGCTCCTTTAGCCTTGATGCAATTATACCAATTATTCCCTGGTGCCAGTTGCCGCTTACCATTATAAAATTTACACCTAATTGGGCAAATTTTTCCGCTTGTGCTGTAGCTTCCAAAAGAGCCTCATTTTCTAACACTTTCCTTGTATTATTCAAATCTATTAATTTTAGCGCGATTGAATGTGCCTCTTCATCATCATCGGTGGAAAGCAACCTTGCACCGAGTGATGCTTCTCCAATTCTTCCTCCAGCATTTATGCATGGCCCAATACTAAACCCTAATTGTGAAACACTTGGTTTTTCAAGGATCCCCAAAGCATCAAATAAAACACGCAAGCCAACGTTTTTTCTTGCTGACATAACTTTTAATCCTTGTGAGACAAATGCTCTATTGAGGTCTGTAATCTGCATAACATCGCAAACGGTTCCAAGGGCAACTAAATCCAGCAGATTAAATAAATCTGGTTCTTTTTTGTTGGTAAAAGATCCTTGCTCACATAGGCTTTTATTAAGAGCAATAATCAGCAAAAATGACACTCCAACTGCTGCAAGGTTAGTATAAGGAGAGCTTTCATCAAGGCGGTTTGGGTTAACAACTGCTATGGCGCTTGGTAACTTTTCCGTACCAAGATGATGATCGACAACTATAATATCAAGACCAAAGACCTTTGCATCTTCTATTGGTTGATATGCAAGCGTACCGCAATCAACGGAAATACATAAATCGATCCCGTTTTTTTTAAGTTGTAATAAAGCATCTGTGTTTAATCCATAGCCCTCATCAACACGATCTGGAATGTAGACTATAGAGTGTATATCGATTGCTCTCAGGTACCTGTTAATCAATGCTGACGACGTTGCACCATCAACATCATAGTCACCAAATATTGCAATTTTTTCATTATTTTTTATTGCCCGTATTATACGAGAAACAGCTTTATCCATATCAAAAAGGTGAAAGGGATCTGGTAATAGCGATCTGATTAGTGGATATAAGAAGTCGCTCGCATTTTCTATGTTAACACCACGAGTAACCAATATTCTTGCTAGTACTTCTGGCAACTCAAATTTCTGTATAAGAGTTAAGATTTCCCTTTGATCTGCTTCTTGCAACTTCCACAATGCATTTGTTATGCTGCGCTTTTCAATTTCAAGTAGCATATTCTTTGTAAATAAAACTACTTTACCAGAACTTTTAAACTTGTTCTATAATTGTATTAGATGCACAGTTCCAGAGTGTGATGGTATGATAAAATGTGAGAAAAAATACCATCACACTCTGGAACTGTACATCTATCTCTACAAAAACTATATTTTTCTTTAGAAGAGAGTTATATTGTAACTATGGACAAAATAATCATAAAAAAATTTGGTGGGACTTCGCTAACTGATTTAAACCGAGTTGCAAATTTGATAAAAAACGATATTGAGAAAGGTTGTAATGTAATCGTTGTTGTATCTGCTGTTGCAGGATTTACTGACCAAATGGCTTTTCAGGCTAGGCAAATCTCAAATTTAAGTTGCAGACAAGAGTTATCAGAGTATGACGTTATGCTTTCAGCAGGAGAACAAATTTCTTGCGGTCTATTAGCTATCACTCTCCAATCGATCGGAGTTAATGCTAAATCGTGGCTTGCCTGGCAGTTACCAATTGTAACTGATGATTTTTATTCTGAGTCTAAAATAAAAACAATAAAGATTGACCGTGTGAAAAGATCTTTTGCTGAGGGTTATACTGCTGCGATCATCGCTGGTTTTCAGGGTATAAATGATGATAGAATCACTACTTTTGGAAGAGGAGGCTCTGATATATCAGCAGTTGCCTTCACGGTAGCCTTTGGTGTTAGAACTTGCGAAATTTTTACTGATATTGATGGAATATATACAGTAGACCCGAGAATTGTTCCAAAGGCACGCAAGCTTAAATTTATCTCTTACGATGAAATGTTGGAAATGTCGTCATCTGGTGCTAAAATACTGCATAATCGTTCAGTACAACTTGCAATGAAGCATAACATTAAAGTGCAAGTGCTATCCACTTTTAAAGAAGTAGAAGGCACCACAGTACTACACAAAAGGGATGTACTAGAGAGATACTTAATTACTGGAATAGCTTATAGCACTAATGAAGCTCTTGTAACTTTCACTAACCTTGCAAATAACTTGCGTACTTTAAGAGATATAGTAGAGGCAAACGTTAAAATTGATATGATACATGGGTCAAGTTTTGTTATCTCCAAATTTGATATTGATTTAATGGAAAAGTTACTGAATAAGAATGAAAATTATGCTATAAACGACAATGTAGCTAAAATTTCAATAATTGGAATTGGTATTATGTCTAATACTGAAGTGATGCACCGCA
The DNA here is from genome assembly GCF_028982115.1 of Wolbachia endosymbiont of Drosophila tsacasi. Taxonomy (NCBI): domain Bacteria; kingdom Pseudomonadati; phylum Pseudomonadota; class Alphaproteobacteria; order Rickettsiales; family Anaplasmataceae; genus Wolbachia; species Wolbachia endosymbiont of Drosophila tsacasi. The sequence continues at coordinate 10,918 of NZ_JAPQLJ010000045.1, forward strand.
CACTCAAGGTTTTAAGCAAAAAAAAGATAGAAATACTTGCTATCACAACATCCGAAATCAAAATCAGTATAATTGTTCAAAAAGAATATGTTGTAGCTTTGGTCAAAGATTTACATACTGAGTATGAGCTTGATATGCAACACTAGGATAGGCTCAACGTCTACAACTGTACGAACATTGCAATTTGGGCCTACCAGGAAGGTTGTATATTACTTATAGCTTATCTATTCAAATTGTGACTTTATTTTTCATAATTAATTGTTGACACTGTTGATAATCTAGTTATTATTAATATTGTATTGACCAATGAGGTGAAAAATGTCTACATCTAATCTTAAAGTTTCGATTGCTGCTTTATCATTGTGTGCATCTGCCGTTGCAATTTATATACATCTTCCTTATGTTATTGCGGCAGTTTCTGGTTCTGGTGCAATTGAAGCAGTTCCCTTAGCAATTTTTACTGTTTCTGCGGTTATTGCACTGGCTTCAGTAGCATATTTTATTAAACTTGCCGTTTCTCCACAGACAGAAATGGAGGATAAATCAAGTGTGCCTCCTTCAAGTAATAATCTCTCTCTTAATCTTACAATCTCGGACTCGGGCTCGGGTAATGTGAATATATGTACTAAGAATGATAACATCCTAATGGGAGCTGGTATTCCTATAGCAAAAAAAGCTAGCAATTGGCAAATTGATGAAGTGGGCACCCCAGAAGACCAGACTAACACTGGAGAGGGACAGCCAATGAAAGATATGATAAAAGAATCTGTGCTTGATCCTGAATCACCTCCAGTAACGCTTGGTGCACAAACAAACACAAGTGCCAATGTACCACCATCACCTCCTCCTGTTCCAAATAAGTCTGGAAAAGAATCCGGCCATACTGCATCTCAAGTACCACAAGAAAAGTCTGTTGGGTAAGATGAGTTGAACGCAAAATTGTCAGAAGGAGAGAAAGCTTTTAAACAGATAAGAGAACGTAGTTTTACCTTGAAAAGAATTGACGCTCAACCTAAGCCTGGAAAAGAATCCAGCCATACTGCATCTCAAGTACCACAAGAAAAATCTGTTAATCAAGATAAGTTGAACGCAACATTGTCAAATGACAATAACAAGCAAAAAATGCAAGAAGAAGAGTATTATGCGAGAGTTGAAAAAGTGCTAAAAGAGACAAAAGAGATAAGAGAGAGTCATAATGATAATCCATACAAGGTGCTTCTGAACAAAATGGCACCAAGGGGTAGTGAAAGTGATCATTCTAGTGACTGGGCAGGTAGTGGAGATAAGCTGTCTAACTCGGGTGGTTGGAGTGATAATGAAAACAAGGAACAGGATAAGCAAAGTTTTGCCCCTGCCCAAGCAGATGCATCTATAGATGCCGCCCATGAAATAGATTCTGATGAGGAAGTGAGCAATTACACCAATAAGCCTTTAAATTCCCAACTAAGCAATGGAGAAAGAAGCAAAACTCCTGATAGCGCTTATGGGTCTAAATCCTCATCCCCGTTGAATTTTGAGTCAGAGACAGAGAAGCCACAGGTACCTGCTAGTTTACAAGAGGAACCTTCTGTAACAAAAGTGAATAATGTGGATCCAGTGAATAGTAGAGTGTAATCTTCACTAAAAGTAATAGGACCACAGCGGTCATAAAATTATCAAGGGAAGTACCACACACTTCCCTTCTTTTTCAAAATAAGTTTACCTACAGGTCTGATTGTATTAAGATTACTTAATACAATCAGGTCTATTATATGCGTTTATCCAAATATTACCTGCCAACTCTAAAGGAAAAGCCTACCCATGCTAAAATTATCTCCCATCAATATTCTTTACGTGCAGGCTTAATCAAGCAAACAGCGTCTGGCATTTATTCATGGTTACCGCTTGGTCTTTTAGTGCTTAAAAACATTGAAAACATCATCAGAGATGAAATGAACAAGTCTGGCGTTATTGAAGTATTAATGCCTTGTGTGCAGCCGGCAAGTCTCTGGCGAGAATCAGGCCGTTACGATGATTACGGCAAAGAGATGCTGCACATTAAGGATAGGCATGGGAGCGATATGCTTTTCGGGCCAACGCAGGAGGAGGTAGCAACTGACTTAATTAGAGATACGGTAAGAAGCTACAAAGATTTGCCACTTTGTTTGTATCATATCCAGTGGAAATTCCGTGATGAGGTAAGACCACGTTATGGTGTTATGAGGGGTAGGGAATTTCTGATGAAGGATGCATACAGTTTTGATGTAGATTACGAAGGTGCACTGAATTCATATAATTTGATGTACAAAACTTACATAAAAATCTTCAAACGCATGGGGCTTACTCCAATTGGAGTGAGAGCGGCCACTAGGCCAATTGGAGGAAATTTGAGCCACGAGTTCCATATATTGGCAAACACTGGTGAGAGCACTTTATATTATGACAATAAATTTTCTGAACTACTAGAAAGTGAAGATGTTGGAAGTTTGAAAAATATATATGCAGTTGCAGATGATATGCACGACCCTAAAACTTGCCTTGTGCCGCAAGAACAGTTAAATGTTAGTAAAGGTATTGAAATAGGGCATATTTTTTATTTTGGCAACAAATACTCAAAGCCTATGAAGGCAAGTGTTACTTCTCAAGATGGAAAAAATGTCAACATGCATATGGGTTCGTATGGCATTGGGGTTTCAAGGCTTGTCGGTGCAATAATAGAAGCTTTTCATGATGATAAGGGAATTATCTGGCCAGAAGCGGTAGCTCCTTTCAGAATTGGTTTAATCAATTTACAAACGAAAGTAACGGAGGCTGCAGATAAAATATACAAAGCTTTGAAAAGCGATGAAGTGCTTTACGATGATACGGAAGGAAGTGTAGGAGTAAAATTTGCCAGAATGGATCTGATAGGCTTGCCGTGGCAAATAATTGTTGGAAAGAAAGCAGTAAGTGAAAACATAGTTGAAGTAAAAAATAGAGCAACTGGAGAGGTAAAAGAAATGCAGATTGAGGAAGCAATAAATCGCTTTAGCACAAAATGATACGCGGTATCGGCACTGACATAGTATATATACCAAGAGTATTGGGAATATTACAAAAATACGGGGGAAAATTTCTCAATAGAATCTACACTGAAAAAGAAATAGAGCTAAGTAGAAAGTATAATAGTCAAGAAATGCGAGCAAGGTATTTTGCCAAACGCTTTGCAGCAAAAGAAGCTTTTGTTAAAGCACGAGGTACTGGATTTAGCCAGGGCATTATAATGAAAGATATAGAAATATACAGTGGTGTAAAAGGAAAGCCATATATTGCTGTCAGAAAGGATTTCATCTCAAAGGACTACAAGATTCACCTTTCTTTAAGTGACGATGGAGATTACGCTACTGCATTTGTTGTAATTTGCATCTGTAGCTCACACAGATAAAGTTTACTCTTTTGTCATCCTATGCACAACTGTACGAACATTCATTTTTAAAGGTAAACTGCACAGCAAATGGTCAGTGTTTGACACTGTCCTCCTTTGTCATCCGAGTAGCTGACACTTGTATCTTTATGATGTGAAGCATTAGAGCTAAAATACCTCACAGGAAGGGTGAAGCTGATGCGACACTAATGCCATTAAGGCCGAATCCCAGATTTTGCTTGCCTCCCATAGAGTTAAAGACAGAACAGTATCTTTTGGAATTATATCCCGTATTACAAGGTTAGTCTAAACTCTCAGTTTATTTATAGTCTTGGAGGCAATTTTATGCAAGTAAATGCTATTTTGGGTGTGGATATTTCAAAAAAGAAATTTGATGTTTGTTAGTGGAGAGTAAAAAACGACACAAAGTCTTTCAAAATAATCAAGATGGTTTTGCAAAACTTGTAGTTTGGTGCAATGGCCATGGAGCAAATCTTACTCATTTATGTCTTGAAGCAACTAGTTGGTATGGAGAAGATTTGGCTACTTTTATGCACGATTTAGGACATAATGTCAGTATAGTAAATCCAGAAAGCTTTTGGCAAAAGTGAGCTGCTCAGAAATAAGACAGATAAATCAGATGCAGCTATGATAGCTAGATTTT
>NZ_JAPQLJ010000046.1:0-14698 GCF_028982115.1 Wolbachia endosymbiont of Drosophila tsacasi
GTCATCCCAGTGCTTGACACTGGGATCCAGAAGACGTAATTTCAACCAAGTGGCTGCATAATAAAGGCTGGATTCCAGTGTCAAGCACTGGAATGACATCACAGGGGCACTGGAATGACACCTCTCTTGGACTCTTTTAGCTATAAACATTAAGAAATTTACCAAACGAAAAAAAAGGCAAAAGAAGCCCTGGTCATTGTCTGTTTTCTGTATTGGCGTTTTTTTAAGTCTTAAACACTGCAATTTAGCTGCTTTTAAACGCAACTCACCTTAGTTTAAATGTTTAAGAAATTTACTAAGCAGAAAAAAAGGCAAAAGAAATCCCGTGTTAGCTAATTGTCACTCTCTAATCCTGCAAATTGGCGTACTATACTGTCTTAAACGACTTATAAGCGCGTTTCAGCTTATATAGGTAAAAACCCAGAAATGTTGTGAAGACATAAGGTGCACATAGTGCAAAAAATTAAAAATAAGACGCCAACTACGTTGTTTTCTTGCTGCTTAATCTGCACAGATGAAGATAACTGAATACCTTCACTATCATGATAAGGGTGCTGGCGGAGCTTGTCAAGCAAGTTTTTTCGTTTCTGCGGACTACTTGAATAACGGTTACAATGTTTGTACAATTATGCGTCATGCGCTGGAATCCGTTTTAGCCCTTATCTATATCTCAGTTCCACCAACAGTTATTGCGTCGACTTTGAGTGTTGGTTGACCAACTCCAACAGGCACATTTTGTCCATCTTTTGAGCATGTGCCAACACCGGGGTCCAACTTTAAGTCGTTGCCAATCATGGATACTTTTTTTAGCACTGTTGGCCCATCACCAATTAGTGTTGCTCCTTTGACTGGCTGTGTAATTTTACCATTTTCTATTAAGTAAGCTTCTGAAGATGAGAAAACAAATTTCCCTGACGTTATATCAACTTGCCCACCACCAAAATTTACTGCATACAGACCTTTCTTTACGCTAGATATTATTTCTTCCGGCGTATGTTTCCCTGGTAACATATAGGTGTTTGTCATGCGCGGCATAGTAACTTCTTTATAACTCTCTCTTCTACCATTACCAGTCGGATTTACACCCATAAGCTTGGCATTCATATGGTCCTGCATGTAGCCTTTGAGAATTCCATCCTCTATCAATATACTATAACTGGGTGGAGTACCTTCATCATCTATGCTAATAGAACCACGCAAATTAGGCAGAGTTCCATCATCAACTACTGTGATGCCACTAGCTGCTACTTGTTTACCAATAGAATTTGAAAATGCTGAGATTCCTTTACGATTAAAATCGCCTTCGAGTCCATGACCCACAGCTTCATGCAACAATACTCCCGGCCAGCCTGGACCTAGAATAACTGTCATTTCCCCAGCTGGAGTTGGAATTGCTTCAAGATTTACCAGTGCTTGTTCCAAAGCCTGGTTTGCAACTTCTTTCCACTTTTTCTCAGAAATAAACTTACTATAAGAATCCCTTCCACCGTGTCCTGCGGAGCCTCTCTCGGTTCGACCATCTTTCTCTACGATGACTAACACATTAAAACGTACTAAAGGCCTGATGTCGTTTAATCTGTGATCATCCCTTATTATCTGTACGACTTGCCATTCTCCACTTAGAGTTATTTTTACTTGCTTCACGCAGTTATTTTTGGACCTTACATACTCATTAACCTCATTGAGTAGTTTAATTTTTGAATTCAGATCCATTTCATTTATAGGGTTAATCCTCGAATATAGGCTTTTTGTCTCTTCGTTTAAATTTATTGAATTTGTTTTGTTTAAAGAAACTGAGCTTTTTACCATAGAAGCAGCATTACTAATTTCTTTTTCGCTGATCTCAGAAGAACAAACGAAAGATGTACTATCCTCACAAAAAGACCTTAAACCAAACCCCCTTCTGGTATTCAAGTCCATGTGTTTTAATATGTTATCCTCAAAAAGCAGGGATTCTGACTGGCAAAACTCTAGAAACAGCTCACCACCATCGCTATTGCTCAAAGCGTTATCGACTATTTTATATACGTTATTAATATTAACATTGTTTTGAGCGAAAAATACTTGATCTAGATTTGGCATTACCTTTGAACTAAAAATTGTTTAAGTATATTATTTAACTTCAACATAGTAAACTATAAAAAGCCCGGGTGGCGGAATTGGTAGACGCGCTAGCTTCAGGTGCTAGTAACTTTTTAAGTTGTGGAAGTTCAAGTCTTCTCTCGGGCACTCTTAGCTTCCATATTGCTTGTTGAATTAATTAATGCTATAATATATTAGGTAATATTTATGCTATGTATGATGAAAAAAATAAGTTAGCCCACAGAAAGAAGGTACGAACCTATTCAAAACGCTTAGTTACTACACTATCTACTATCTCTTTCATTGGGTACATAGCGGCATTGGTCTTGAATATTCCTGTCTTAAGTCTGTATTTTAGTATTGCCGGCACTATATTAAGTGCACTTTCGTTTGCTTTAAATATATGGTCATTAAAGGATCATTTTCTACAGAAGCAACTTAGTGTAGCAGGACAAAAAAAACTAACAAAAATCTGTCTTGATATTACATCTAACGTTTCGTTTTTAATAGGAGGAATTGCATCTATATTGCCTATCGAATCTTCTATCATTCCTTTTGTTTCCACTGCCTTTTTTATTCTAGGCTGTGCCTTTATGGCAACTAATATCGTTCGAACTATGATTAGCGAACCACAGGCAGAAAAACCTACTAATGACCACTCCCTAGCTGCAGAAGCAGCTTAAGTATTAACTTATTTAACTTATACAGGAATATTAGTTATATCATTCCACTGAAGGAAGCCATTCAAAAGAGTTCAACGTAATTAGCGTCAAAAAAGTGTAAGCAGAAATTGTGGGCTTATTGGGGTAGGAGCGCTTAGTACTCCTACTTCCACATCAATTACTTGAATAGTTGCTCAAGCCATCAAAATAAAAATTTTTATTCAGTAATTTGTGTATAAAGGGTACTATTTTACTAGTAGTGAAATAAATCAGAATGAAGTCTATTTTATTAACGAGGCCTTTATTGGACTCGTTCAATACAAGAAATATATTGAGAAAGTATGGATACAAAGTTTTTATAGAACCAGTATTCACAATAAAGTACTTAAATCCTGATATATCTGCGTACGAATTTGACGTTGTAATATCCACAAGTAAAAATAGTGTAAAGGCTTTTAGTCAAATATGCAAAGTGGATGACTTTCCAATTATTACGGTTGGTAATTCAACCATGCAGGCTGCAAAAAATTTGGGATTTTCTGATATAATCTCAGCAGACAGCAACGTTGATGGTCTGATATCATTCATAAAAGCTCATTATTCAAATGCAATAAAGTTCTTGTATATAAGGGGGCAAGAAGTATCATGTGATCTAAAAAAGAGATTATCTGAAGAAGATTTTAACGTAAGAGAAATTGTGCTCTATAAAACAATTATTAAAAGGAGTCTAACTAATAGGTGTAAAAATTTGCTGTTGGATGGTAAAATTGATGGTGTTGCTTTTTTTTCCTCACAGACAGCAAGGGTATTTTGTTCATTAGTTCTAAAAAGTGGGCTATCTCCTGTGATGAATAATACAGTTGCATATACCATGAGTAAAAACATTGCTGATAGTTTAAAGTTAATCAAGTGGAAAAAAATTATAACATCGAAGTTGCCTACTGGGGAGAGTTTAATTGATATAATTAATAAGGATTGCTGATGCTAAAGATTGCAACTTGGAATGTAAACTCCATACGTAAAAGACTCAACCAACTTTGTAGTTTTATAGTTGATAGTCAGATAGATATAGTTTTGCTGCAAGAGATAAAATGCACGGAAGAGCAATTTCCTTATGCAGAGATAGAAAAGTTAGGATATGAATATGCTATCTATGGACAAGTTGCAAGAAATGGCGTTTGTGTTTTATCTAAATATCCGATACTGGAAAAACTAAAAATTGACATTGTAGAAGGTCATCAAGAAGCACGTTATATAGAATGTGTGATAAAACATACTAATCAGAAGGTAAGGGTAGGAAGTGTATACGTGCCAAACGGCCAAAGCCTAGACTCTCAAGCATTTGAATATAAACTCAAGTTTTTTGATAATTTATATAAAAGAATGGACAATTTACTGAAAAATGAGGAGATAACCGTTATAGTTGGCGATTATAATGTTGCACTGTATGAAATTGATGTTTTTGATTCAGATTTATTAAATGGCCAAGTGTGCTTTCATATAAAAGAACGTGAGAAGTTAAGAGCAATCCTAAATTTGGGGTATAAAGACGCATTTAGAATATCCCACCCCAATTTGCAACAATTTACTTGGTGGCATTATCAAGGCAATTCGCTCAGAAACAATCAAGGAATGCGAATAGATTATATGCTATTATCGCCACAAGCTGTAGATAAATTGGAAACATGCTACATAGATGATAGATTGCGTAAGCTAGAAAACCCATCTGATCATACTCCTGTTGTATGTATTATAAAACAACAGCAGACCTCTTACATAACTCACTTTTGGCAAATCTAAGGGTTATGGCTGCTGTCCTGTGCTTTTAGCTGGCTGATCCAAAGTAACTTGTTCAAGCACAGTAGACTGACTCTTTTGAGTAAGTTGCTCCTCAGCTGTTACAGCAGGTTGATTACTCTGCTCAGTTTCATTAACTTCGGATCCTAAAATTTTATTGATACCATCGCTAATTTCATTATCCCATTCTTTTCTTTCCTTTTCATCTCGTGGGTCATATAAAGTACCTTTTTTATTATTTGAAAAAAGAACTTCAACTCCACTCTTTACGACAAGTATTGTGCCGATAGCAGCAAAAACTACTCCGATTGTGGTAGGACCAAAAATTGACATTAGAATAGTGGAAAGAAGGATAGGAAAAAAGATCTTGCTTAAGAACGTTGTTACCATCTCTTCATCACTGAGCGGTGGCTCATCCTCCTCTTTTTTATTTTTACTTAAGAATGATATTTTTTTTTTCATCCCATTCATAAAAGAGCTAAAAAAGTTTTTAGGATCTACCTTTATTCCAAACGGCCACCCGGGAAGCTTTATGAATGAATATTTAGCTTCTGTACCGCGTATATCAGCTACACACTTGGTTATTATTTGCTGTATTTTATCATTATTTAATTTCTCTTCTCTAGCTAAGCCTTGCTTCCTAATTTCTTCAAACACAGAAAGTAAAAGCTGACAAAAGTTTTCTTCACTGAGTAACTTTATATCTTCTGGATTGACATTATTGAATATCTTACCACTGTTCTCAAATACAAAAGTAAAAATTTTCTTTTCATCTTCATTATTTAATTGCTTTAATTGTTTGTTTAATGACTCCAGATCACGATGTAATTTTTGTTTTTCTTTATCTGAAAGTTCTTCTTTCAATTTCTGTTTCTTCTTTTCTATTTCCTGTTTCGTTTGTTTTTCTAGATTTTCTGGATTTTTTAAAGTATCTAGGAAAGCACGATAGACTGCCTGATATTCCTCTTTTTCAAAAATTTTCTCATCTTTGTTAGTTACCTGATTTGAAGGTTCCAAATTCTTTGTTTGTGGAGTTAATATTTTTGTCATAACTGAGTTGCTCACATTTACTATACTTTAATTGTAGCATATTTTTCATATTAATTCAAATAATCTATACTCTTAGAATCCGCCATGTTTCAGTCATAATTAAGAGCCCAGTTGTCGCCAACTTTTATTTCTACTTCAAGTGGTATAGAAATTTCTATTGCATTTTCCATTACGTCTTTCATAAGTTCTGCCGTTTCTTGTACCTTTTCATTCTCTACCTCAACCAGTAGTTCATCGTGAACTTGGAGGATTATTTTACCTATCTTCAACTGATCAAAAAGCTGAATCGTCGCACGTTTTATTATATCAGCAGCGGTTCCTTGCAGTGGTGCGTTTATTGCTGCCCTTTCTGCAAATTGTCTTACATAAGGAATTGTATTGTTTATGTCTCTTACAAAGCATCTTCTGCCAAACAAAGTTTCTACATAACCATGCAATCTTGCGATAGACACTGCTTTTTCCATATAGGCCTTTATTTCTGGGTAACAGGAAAAATAGTAATTAATGTATTCAGCAGCCTCCGCAATGGTAATTCCAAGCCGCTTTGCAAGACCAAATGGGCTAATGCCATATATAATTCCAAAATTAATGGATTTTGCCTTGCGTCTTAATTGCTCATCTATTTCTTGCACTCCAAAAACTTGCCTAGCGGTGATATCGTGAATATCTTGTCCGTTCGCAAAAGCTTCTTTAAATGCTGCAACGTTTGCAACGTGTGCCAGGAGTCTCAATTCTATTTGCGAATAGTCGGCAGAAATTATCTTGTATCCTTTTGGTGCAATAAACGCTTGTCTGATAAGATTTCCCTCTTCGCTTCTGATAGGAATATTCTGTAAATTAGGATTGCTGGAGCTCAGCCTTCCAGTTGCAGTTGCAGTCGTTGAAAAGTTTGTGTGTATCCTACCATCAATGGGATCAACTTGCTTTATTAGCGCATCAGTGTAGGTGCCTTTTAATTTACTTAAATGTCGCCAACTTAAAATTTTACCTGCAATTTCTACCCCTTCTTCTTCGAGTGCCTCTAGAACTTCATAATTGGTGCTATACGATCCAGATTTTGACTTCTTCTTTTTACTTAGCCCCATTTTATTAAATAAAATATCACTTAATTGTTTTGGTGACGCAATATTAAATCTTTCCTCTGATAAGTTATATATCTCATCTTCAAGCACGGCAATTACCTGCTGAAATTTATTGGACAGCTCCTGTAATTTTTGTATGTCCAGTAGTATTCCATTTTTCTCCATATCAAATATTACTTTCATAAGTGGCTTATCGAAGCGCTCGTAAATTGTGAACAATTTTTCCTGAAATAACCCCTGCTTTAGCTTTTCATGAATTGCTATTAAAGTTTTTGCCGAGAAAATTTCTGCATTTCCACTCAAATTATGTGCAATTATGTTTGGAATACTGTGATCATGCTTTCCTGTATCGAGGCTATATGACATGATCATCAAATCATCAACTGATCCTAGCACTTTCTCCATTGCAGGAAAGATTTTTCTGATTTCTTTTATATTATGGACTATTTTAAGCATCCCATTTGAAGGTAAAGTTGAGCTAACTACAATGAGCGCATCTTGTATACGGTTTTGATCTATATGAAAAACATTATCTTTGCTGTAAGCTAAGCTTAATGAGTTGTTTTCAAAGTGGCAATAAATTGCGATTTTGCCCTCATATCTACAATGCTCCAAGAATTTTTCTAATTCTTCGCTACTATATTCTGTTTTCTTTTCTGTGCTAGATCCATTATAAGAAAAAAGCTTTTCTATTTTACCTATTAAGGAATTGAATTCATACTTCTTTAAAAAGGATAATAATTTCTCCATATTTGGAGAATGGACTTCATATTTTGCAATATCATGTTGAAGGTCTACTTTTTCGCATAGTGATAAAAGTTCTCTTGAAATTAGTGCTTTTTCCTTATGTTCGGTAAGAATATTACGAATTCTCGTTTGCTCGATGTTATCAATGTTCTCTATAATATTATTCAATGAATCAAATTCATCTAGTAATTTAGCTGCAGTCTTCGGCCCTATTCCTGGAACGCCTGGAATGTTGTCAGATGCATCACCAGTTAGAGAAAATAAATCAAGAAGCTTGTGTGAGTTTACACCAAATTTTTCTACTATTTGTTTTTCATCTATATATATATTTTTAATGGGGTCAAATATTAAAATATTGTGGTTCAAGAGTTGAAATAAATCTTTATCTGATGAAACGACTACCACTTTAAAGTCTTTGTGGTAGGCGTATTTTGCAGCTAGTGTTGCGATTATGTCATCTGCTTCATAACCTTCAATTTCTTCATAGCTGAGGTTAAAAGCTTCCATAGCTTCCCTCAGTATGGTGAACTGTGGAATTAGATCCTCAGGAGGCGTTACTCTGTTTGCTTTGTATTCAGGATATAAATTGTGCCTAAAATTCTTTTTCCCTGCATCAAGTGCTATAGTTAAGTAGTCCGAATGGGCAATGTACTTAAGAACCATATTCAGAAAGCCATATACACCACCTATTGGCATTCCTGTTGTGGTAATTAAGTGAGGTAGTACATAGTAAGCTCTGAAAAGAAAACCATAGCCATCGATGATTGTGAAAGTTTTTTCTTTCATTGTAGATATTTATGCGTGCTTTTGATCGTCCACTATTTAGCTGCGAAAATCAAGTTTTTGTTTTTCTGCTTTTGGGCATTGTAAGAGATTTTACCGAAAATAGCATTCATGCATGGTTATACCAATTCTCATTAGACTTCTTGCATAACCATATAACGAACTTTTATTGGGAATAGAAACGAAAAAACTTACTTGACAAGCCTCGCCAGCCCCCTTATTATGAAACTGAAGGTATTCAGTTATCTTCATCTATGCAGATTAAACAGCAAGAAAACAACGTAGTTGGCGTCTTATTTTTAATTTTTTGCACTATGTGCACCTTATGTCTTCACAATATTTCTAGGTTTTTACCTACACAAGCTGAAACGCGCTTATAAGTCGTTTAAGACAGTATAGTACGCCAATTTGCAGAATTAGAGAGTGACAACTAGCTAACACGGGATTTCTTTTGCCTTTTTTTTCTGCTTAGTAAATTTCTTAAATATTAAAGCTAAGGTTAGTTGCGTTTAAAAGCAGCTAAATTGCAGTGTTTAAGACTTAAAAAAACGCCAATACAGAAAATAGACAATGACTAGGGCTTCTTTTGCCTTTTTTTTCATTTGGTAAACTTCTTAATGTTTATAGCTAAACGACAACCGTCATCCCGCAGCGGGATCTCTTGTTAGCGGATGAGATACCGCGAATGAATCGCGGTATGACGGTCTGCGGCAGTGTGACGGTTCGCGGTGGTATAGTAATTCGTCATCCCGCTGCTTGTTAGCGGGATCTAGAGATACCGTGGCGGGATGACGAGGATGCCGACGCGAACTTGTCATTCCAGTGCTTGACACTGGACTCTTGTTTCAATGTTAAACAAAATACCATAGAATTCAAAAAGACAATTCCTAGAAAATTTCTACATCCAAAAAAAGGCAAATCGTGTTAATGCTGTTTAGATGTAAAAGATAAGCTAAATCTTTACAAAGAAAACATTTCAAGCAGCAAGGCGCCTTTGATTGAACCAAATTTATAGGGTTGCGCTATTTCAACTACTACCACTAATCAATAAATCTTAACAGGGGAGGAACATTATGGAAATATCAAAACTGACTGGTGAATTAGTATGTGATATATATGAGTTAACAAATAAAGATAGAAAGAATATACAAAACTAGCAAAAAAAATAGAAGAAGGGGAAGGTGTTGCCGAAAAGTTCAAAAATGGAATATTCAAAAATTCCAGCTACAATGCAAGCACGATTCTTTTAGCAAAAATAACTTACGAGTATCAGAGTAGAAAGGAGACATTGTCACTACTACATTATGCTATAAGTCATAAAAACAATCAAGCTGTAAAAGATCTTTTAGAAGAAGCCAAAAAACAAAAACTATTAAAGGAAGTTCTGAATGAAGAAATGACCACAAAACATTCAGATGGTCTGGAAGAAACTTATACAATACTTACAGATGCTATATCACGTAGAGACAATGACATTATGAGAGTAGTGTTAAAAATCTCTGAGGAAAATGGTATTTTGAAAGATATTCTAAAAAAGAGAATAATTATAAAACATTCAAATGGCAAGGAAATCCCCATTCACCTATGCTGAAGCGTGTGAAAATAGTGAAGCTGTAAGAGAACTGGGAAATCTTCTTAATAAGAGAGCAACCCAGCAGTCCACTGTTGTGACAGCCAAAACTACTACAGCTGGAAGTGAAAAAGTCCTTCAAGATACTATCGGTAATATCGAGACACCTGCTAATACATATGAAAATAGTAATAAAAGTAGTCTTGAAGAATATATAGAACATAAACCATGCGAAAATAGTAATTCAATAGCTATAAAAGATATCGCTGCTTCAATAGAAAAGCTCTGGAATATGCGGAAAAAATGGAACTGCTGTAACAGAAACTGACATACAAAAGCCAAATGCTTCCAACAGTCTTTCTTCTGCTGCATGTTTTGATAATGGGTCTAGCAAAGTAAATTCTGTAGACAAAAAAGAAGAACTATCAACAATTATGTCAGTATCTAAAAGAATACAGATTGATAAAGAAAAGGGTAAAAAAATAGGAGAAATAGAAGTGGCAAAGAATCTACTTGAAGTGGGAGTCCCTATCGATGTGGTCTATCAGGCAACTGGTTTAAAGCTAAGTTTAAGGAAACTTTTTTAGAGAAATATCTAAATTATTAACTTTGACCTTAATTCCTCAACTTCACTCACGGATAGGCCAGTAAACTTGACAATAGTCTCAACATCAACACTATTAGCCAGCATTGCTTTTGCAACTTCAATTTTCCCTTCAATTTTCCCCTTTTCTTCGCCAATTTGGATACCTTCCTCTCTAGCATCATCAAGCCGTTGCTCCAAAATAGCAGCTTCTTTCTGTAAATCCATTACTCTTTCCTCATACGCCACTAGATCCTTTTCCTCCCAACTAAACTTGTCTAATTCATCATATGCTAGCTTTATTATCGGAGATTTTTCTGCTATTTTTCTTAAATCTTCATCAGTTGTTTCTTCTGCATACCGGAAAAAAAACACCACCCTTCTACTGTACTTTCTAGTTGCTCTACCCTGCTTTTTGTAAATTTTGGTAACTCAATAAAGACGAATTGAAAATCTTTTAAGTAATGGCCATTGGTTTTTATCTCTCGTATATTATGAGTAGAAATATACTCAACCTCTGTAGGAAATAGCAATAAAGAATACTTTCTTAAAATCAACGTAATTGCCTGATTGTCTTGAGTAAGCTTTGGCAGCATATAGTTGAGCACGCTTTTCAAAGTTCTTGTCCTTAGCGAGCTGCATTTCTGCGATATATTTATTTCCATGGGAATCTTTGCAGAGAACATCGACTATACTTTGTTTATCAGAGGCAATTTCAGGATTCATGATGGTGCTGAGAAACTGAACTTCTTGTATTGCGTTAACACCAGTGAAGCCCAAGATATCATTGAGAAAATGGATAAGAATATTCTTATTTTTTTCAGTACCGAAGATTTTTTTAAAAGTCAGGTCCAATTTTGGATCGAGAAACTTAGAAAGAGCCATGATCAAAATGCTTAAAAGTATTAATAATTATACACCATTACTATCAATTATTCAACCATATTTTTAAATATTGTGTATTTTGTACTAAAGCCAACAGTCTTTTCTTGCCAGATTAACGACATTGCGAACTACTGACTCCTTCAACATCTACCGTTAGAATGTAAAGAACTTAATGACTGGCTACACGATATTTCACCTAACTTACTACCTGGTGCTGCTGTAGACGGAAATTCCTTCACTACACAATTTGATTGTTTAATCGTTTCAGCTAACTCTATGGATACACATACACTACCATTTCTTTCAAAACCTCCATCTTTTATAGCTTGTAGAACACTTTTCCCTCCTAGAAGGCAGTTTTTTCCTAAACTTGATTGATCTTTTAATCTGTCAAACTTTTCCCGACTTTCTTCATTAAGTTCTACTTTTATTTTATTACTATCCTCATCACTAGAACTGAAATAAATACCAATGTTCCCTATTTCAGTAGTAAAAGACATTTCAATGCTACCTTCTAAGACATCTGTGTAATTTCTTTTTCCCCCAACACTTTCAACTCTTATTATACTTTCTCCAATCTGTAATATTCCACTTTCTATATTTAAATTGTTACCCACCTTACTATTTATAATCTTCGCAACTTCAACGATACTGTTTTGTGGCCACTGAAAAAGAATAAGATTGTTATCTACTTCCACTGTTATATCATCGACTTTAGCTTGTTCATCCCTGTTTACCAAACTTTCATATGCTATACTTTTTAGCTCATCCTTAATTTCTTCACACTTTGCAAAAATAGGCTCATCATTGTAAGACATAAATTCATCCACCATACTATCATTGTAAAAATCAGGCTCTACTTTTGCACCTGCCAATAATAGCTTACTGATAATACTGAATACAACCTCTCCACTTTCTGTCCACTCGTCTATTGCTTCTTCTTTAGTTACTGGATCTTTATACCGCGATATGGTAGTAGGCGTTATACGCATAACACTATTGGCATTAGCAATATCAATTATTTTGCTTAACACAAAATTCGATACAGTGTATTCATAATCATTACAGCGTAAATTTAGCTTTATTTTTCTTCTCAAATATTCATCTATTAAGTGTTCCATACTCTCTAGAGCAACCTTTGTAGAATTTTCGTGTTTACCTTGGCGAAACGTTTCTACTATGTTCTCCATTTTTCTATAAAATTCATCAATCAAAAATTTTTCGTTTTCAGTTAACAGTATTCTTAACCCCATTAAAACTGAGTTTTCTGGAATAAGAGAACGTTTAACAACGGTATTTGTGTCTGTAATACTAGATTCATCCCAGTAATCAGACTTATTCCAATCATTTTGTTCTTGACTCAAACCACTTACAGGAGTTCGCCGATCATTAGTAGTTATCATATTTCCCCCTAGTCTATAAAGATATTATATATGATATATAGAAAACTAATGCAAGCATAATTTTTGATATTTTTTAAAGAGCTCTCCTTCTTAACTTTACTGACATCGATATGTGCATTTTTAAACCACAGCTATCATGCAACATCTACCTCTTCTGTTCTATCCACCGTCCTTGCAGCGATTCAAGCTCTGAGGTTTCTATATTAGATGAAGATAGAATAGAGTTGGGATTGCTGCTCGGTTCTATTTCGCACAGTGCTTTATAATCTTCTGAAGGTACCAGTTGTGAAAGATTTGGATACAAGTTTGATACTTCCTCCCATGGTGGTGCTGAAGGTGCTACTGTTTGATCATCAGAAAGATCTATTAAATTTTCCTCCACCTCCTGCTCTTGTTGTTTTGGCTCCTCTCCATTTTCAGTATTAGTTGCTTTATCCATATGTCTTGGTTCTTCTATAAAGTTTTCCATTTCCTTTAAAAAACTTTGCTTATAATGCTCATTTACTAAGTAAGCTATACCTGCTATTACAAATGACATAGCGATGAGTGAGAGTACAATTACCATTACGTATGTCTCAGCTGTTGAGTCATGTATATAACCTGCCCTACGAGCGTATCTTGGTGGAGGAGCACATGCGATCGCGCCGATAAAGAACACAATAACAGAAATAACAAAGGGATAAGGTGACATGTTCATCACCTTTTCTGAAATCATAATCTTTTTGGCTTTACTATTAACACTTTGATATGTTTTCTCAATATCAGTCTTGTTGTTCTCTGCATAAGCTCTTAGTTCTTTTTCCATTATCTCTACAAGAGGGCTTTTGATTTTTTCTCATATCGCTTGATTTTAAAAGATTCACCTATATTCTTATCCATTATGTGCTGTGCTTCCAACTCTTGATTTATTTTATCTAAAGCATCCTTTGCTTCTTTTGGTAGCATCGAACAAGGAAAAATCTTGTTAAACCTGAAAGAAACTATTTTATCCAGTGCTATAACAATTTTTAAATATAATTTATTAAGAAGTATTTTTGCAGTTATAACCGGAACGCTCAATGGTGCTAGAGTGCCCGTTTGGGAGCATGGTTTTGGAGGAACGGTTAAACCACTGATGGAGTCTATTACAACTACCTCGATTAGAAGATTGTATAATCTAACCGTCCCAAGCTTAAATACTTCTTCATTATAAGTTATAGGAGGTCAATTACAATGACAAAAAGTAAATTAGAGGTAATGAATCCTGATGCAGCAGGGATAGATGTTGGTTCGGCTGTACATTATGTATGTATACCCGAGAGAAGAGATGAGCAACGTGTTCAAAAATTTGGCTGCTTCACTGAAGACCTTCATAATTTAGCAAGGTGGTTAAAAAAGTGTAAAGTTACAACCGTAGCGATGGAATCAACTGGTGTATATTGGATTCCTTTGTTTCAAATACTGGAATCTTACGGTTTTGAAGTTAAGTTGGTAAATGCGCGACATGTAAAAAATGTACCTGGGAGAAAGTCAGATGTTCAGGACTGTCAGTGGTTACAACAACTACATAGTTATGGATTACTCCAAGGGTCATTTAGGCCAGATAGCCAGATGTGTGTATTGCGTAGTTACGTGCGACAACGTAAGAACCTCACTGAAAGTGCATCTACACATGTTCTGCGTATGCAGAAGGCATTAATTCAAATGAATATACAACTGCATAGAGTTATAAGAGATATAACAGAAGTAACTGGTATGAAAATTATCAAGGCTATAATTAAAGGCGAAAGAGATTCTGGGAAATTGGCTCAATTCAGGGATGCACGAATAAAAAATGATCAGTCTACTATAGCAAAAGCGTTAGCTGGCGATTATAGAGAGGAACATGTATTCACGCTAAAGCAAGAATTTGAACTATATAATATTTATCAAGAAAAAATAGCAGAATGTGATAGAAATATTGAGGTCTATTACAAAACGTTTGAAACAAAATCTAACGAAAGTAAACAGTTGAGTAAGGAAAAGAATAAGCACAGAAAAAGTAAGCCTGACTTTGCTTTGCACGAGGAACTGCA
>NZ_JAPQLJ010000047.1:0-43539 GCF_028982115.1 Wolbachia endosymbiont of Drosophila tsacasi
AATTATGACAGCAGTAGTGGAAGCATTTGGAAAGCCGCATGTAAATGTGGGAACAATAGGCCATGTGGATCATGGGAAGACAACGTTAACAGCGGCAATAACAAAGCATTATGGAAATTTTGTAGCGTACGATCAGATAGATAAAGCGCCAGAAGAAAGGAAGAGGGGGATAACGATAGCAACAGCGCATGTTGAGTATCAGACGGAAAAAAGGCATTATGCACACGTTGATTGTCCTGGACATGCTGACTATGTAAAGAACATGATAGTAGGTGCAGCACAGATGGATGCGGCAATATTGGTAGTGTCGGGGGTTGATGGGCCAATGCCACAAACGAGAGAGCATATATTGCTAGCGAAGCAGGTAGGTGTTGGATATATCGTGGTGTATATAAATAAAGCTGATGTTGCTGATGCTGATATGATAGATTTGGTAGAAATGGAAGTGAGGGAATTGCTGAATAAATACGGATTTCCAGGGAATGAAGTGCCTGTGGTAGTGGGGTCTGCATTGAAAGCGCTGGAGGATGACAGCAGCGAATATGGAAAGAAATCAATAGATAAATTGATGGGAAAGTTAGATGAATATGTGGCGGTCCCACCAAGGCCTGTGGATTTACCATTTCTATTGCCAATCGAGGATGTATTTTCGATATCGGGGCGAGGAACGGTGGTAACAGGAAGGATAGAGAAGGGGGAGATAAAGACGGGAGAAGAGATAGAGATAATAGGTCTGAAAGCGACGCAAAAGACGATATGCACAGGTGTAGAAATGTTTAAGAAGTTGCTGGATAAGGGGAGTGCAGGACTCAATGTAGGAATATTGCTCAGAGGAACAAAAAGAGAAGAAGTGGAGAGAGGGCAAGTATTAGCAAAACCGGGGACGATAACGCCGCATAGAAAGTTTAGGGCGGAGGTTTATATATTAAAGAAAGAAGAAGGAGGAAGGCATACACCATTTTTTGCAAATTACCAGCCACAGTTTTATTTAAGAACAACGGATGTAACTGGGAGCATAAAATTGCTAGATGGGAAGGAGATGGTAATGCCAGGAGATAATGTGAGTGTAGAAGTAGAATTGCAAGTACCGATAGCAATGGATAAGGGATTGCGTTTTGCGATAAGAGAAGGCGGTAGAACTGTTGGTTCTGGTGTTGTTTCTGAGATTTTGGAGTAACTAAGATGAAGCAAGATATATATATTAACATTAAGGCTTTCGATTGTTCTTTATTGGAGGAGTGTGTTCGAAAATTTGTTGATGAATTAAAGCGGTCCAATGCAAAATTATCTGGTCCGATTGCGTTGCCAAGAAAAGATTCTAAATTTATTGTTAATAGATCTCCTCACGTTGATAAAAAATCTCGTGAACAG
Source organism: Wolbachia endosymbiont of Drosophila tsacasi (assembly GCF_028982115.1). NCBI lineage: Bacteria > Pseudomonadati > Pseudomonadota > Alphaproteobacteria > Rickettsiales > Anaplasmataceae > Wolbachia > Wolbachia endosymbiont of Drosophila tsacasi. The sequence goes on from NZ_JAPQLJ010000047.1 coordinate 1,372, forward strand.
TTTGAAATGAGAACTTCTAGGCGTTTGATTGTTTTACATGATCTTACTCCTACTATGATGCAGATGCTTACAGGTTTATCTTTTTCTGCTGGCGTGGAAGTGGATTTAAAAGTCAAGGAAGTTAAGGTTTAGGAGGTTTAGGAGAAGGAAATGAAGAGAATAAATTCACTGAGGAGAATTGGTTTGTTAATGACGAATATTGGTCATACTGCTATATACTCTGACAATAGTCGCATGGCTGTAATTTTATTGCATCTCAGCGAAACTCATATTGTTGATATAAAAGGACAAGATAAATGTGGCTATAATTCAGTCATTTTAGGCACAGGAGATTTTAAAAATATAGCAAAACCTCAGTTGGAATATTTAAAGAAAAAGGGTGTAAATAATAAATGTAAGTTATACGAAAGTAGATTAAATGACTTGTCGGGAATAGAATGTGGTAAAAAAGTGGGAATCAATCATTTTGTGGTTGGTCAATATCTTGATATTACGGGTTATTCTATAGGTAAAGGATTTGCTGGTGTGATGAAGCGGCATAACTTCAGTGGGCTTAGGGCATCTCATGGTGTTTCTATTGCTCACAGATCACAAGGTTCCACTGGTCAATGTCAGGATCCTGGTAGAGTGTTCAAAGGAAAGAAAATGGCTGGTCATTTAGGTAACAGCAGAATAACTGTACAAAATATGAAGATATTATCCATTGATTATGAAAATAGTATAATTGCTGTGAAGGGTAATAATGTTCCTGGGTTTAAAAATTCCTATGTTTTTGTAAGAGATGCAGTTAAAAAATCTTTACATAAAGATGTTCCTTTTCCGGTAGGTTTACTGTTAGATGTAAATGATGATGCTAGTAATTTGGTAAGTTAGTTATGGAATGTAATTTAGTTAATCTATCTAATAATAATGTAGGTACTGCTCAGCTCAATCCTTTGATATTTTCTGCTAAGCAAAAATTGAGTGTTTTGCATGATATAGTGAGATGGCAATTAGCGAAGAGAAGAACTGGTACTCATAAAACAAAAGGTATCAGTGATGTCTCTGGTACAACAGCTAAACCTTATGGTCAAAAACGTACCGGTAGGGCAAGACAAGGGAGCTTGCGATCTCCTCAATTTAGAGGTGGTGGGGTTATTTTCGGCCCTGTTGTGAGGAGTCATAGTTATTCTCTTAATAAGAAGGTACGCAAATTTGGTTTAAAAATTGCTTTATCTCTAAAGTATTTAAATAATCAAGTGATTATTCTGGATAATTTAAATATTGATGTGAAGAAAACGTCTGAAATGTGTAAATGTATTAAAAATTTTAAATTTTCTTCCTTTTTGATAGTTGGTGATTATGGAGATGATTTGTTGCGTGTTGTTAGAAACTTGCATTATGTAGACTTAATCAAACCTATTGGGTTAAATGTCTTTGATATATTGAATCACGAATGCGTAATGTTGACAAAGGATACTTTAAAGCATCTTGAAGGTAGATTGTTATGATCAAATATAATAATATAATAAAATCTCCTATAATTACAGAAAAGGCCTCTTTTTTGAGGGAGAAGTTTAATAAATATTCTTTGTATGTTTTTATAAATGTAAATAAGCGTCAAATAAAGTTGGCAATAGAGTCTCTATTTGATGTTAAAATTTCTTCTATAAGTGTTATTAGAATTAAGCCTAAATATAGGCGTTTCAGGGGTGTGGTTGGTTGTGAAAAACAGAAAAAGAAAGTTTATTTTTCTTTGATAGATGGTCAAAAATTAGATATAATGAGCGTTTAATATGGGTATGAAATTTTTTAATCCTGTTACTCCGTCTTCTCGTGGGACTGTGTTAGTAAGTAAAGTTGGTTTATCAAAAGATGAGCCAGAAAAGTCTCTTACATCCGGTAAAAAGTCCAGTGGTGGAAGAAATAATTATGGTAGAATTACAACTCGTCATAGGGGTGGTGGTCACAAAAAGAAATATAGAGTTATAGATTTTAAGCGTAATAGAAGTGGTCACGGTATAGTTGAAAAAATAGAGTATGATCCAAATAGAAGTGGGTTTTTAGCGTTAATATCATATAAGGAAGATGATATTAAGTCTTATATATTAGCTCCTCAAGGTATGAAGCCTAGTGATATTGTTACAGCTGGAAATGATGCTGATATTTTGCCAGGTAATTGTTTGCTACTCAAGTATATACCTGTTGGTTCTTTCGTTCATAATGTTGAGCTGAAGCCAGGTAATGGTGCTGCGATTGCTAGAGCTGCTGGTTGTTATGCGCAAATCGTTGGTCGTGATGGCCAATATGTTTTATTACGACTCAGGTCTGGTCAAATTAGGTTGATTTTATCTTCTTGCAAGGCTACTATTGGTGTAGTATCTAACCCTGACCATAAGAATAGAAAGCTGGGCAAAGCTGGAAGAAGTAGGTGGCTTGGAATTAGACCTACTGTGCGTGGGGTTGCAATGAATCCGGTTGACCATCCTCATGGAGGTGGGGAAGGAAAAACCTCTGGTGGTCGTCATCCTGTTACTCCTTGGGGTGTTGCAACAAAAGGAAAGAAAACTCGGAGGAAAAATAAATCTAGTGATAAGTATATAAAACAATTGAAAGGTTAGTTTATGAGTAGATCTGCGTGGAAGCCTCCTTTTTGTCATCCTTCTATATTAAAGTCGGTGAATAATGCTTTAAACAAGGGGTTTGTTAACACGGCTATAAAAGTTCATTCCAGGGCTTCTGTAATTCTTCCTAATTGTTTAGGTTTAAAGTTTGCTGTTTATAATGGTAAGGATTACATTCCTGTTAATGTTAATGATCAGAATATGATAGGTCATAAGTTTGGTGAATTTTCGCCCACTCGTAAATTTACTGGGCATAGTGGTGATAAAAAGGCGACAAGGAGGTAATTTATATGAAAAACAGAGATGTAATAGTTAAAGCTGGTTCTAGGGTTTTAAAATCAACTCCTCGTAAATTGAATTTGGTTGCTGGTTTAGTACGTAATAAAAAAGTTTCTTTTGCCACTGTGCAATTAAGATTTTGTGAAAAGAAGGCTGCGGGTCTTATAAGGAAGGTATTAAATTCTGCGATTGCTAATGCTCAATATAATTATGGATTGGATATCGATAATTTATATATAAAAGAAATTTCAATAGGTAAGTCTCTTACTTTGCGTAGGGTGTGTCCAAAAGCTATGGGTAGAGCTAATAGAGTTAGTAAACGTTATAGTAATATAACTGTAAAGTTGGGGGAAATTATATGATTCATAAAAATAGAAAATTAATAAGGAAAGTGCAAAAGTATGGGAAATGTTAATCCTAAAGGATTTAGGTTAAAAATAATTAATACTTGGTCATCTGTTTGGTATGCTGAGAAGGGTTATAAACAAGGGTTGCATCAAGATTTATCTATTCGCAGTTATATCAATGAATCTTTTAAGCATGTTGGTGTTTCTAAAGTAATTATAGAGCGTACGATCGATTTGGTGTCTGTAATAATACATTCTTCTAGACCTGGAGTGATAATAGGTAAGAAAGGCTCAGATGTTGAGAAGATAAAGCAAAAAATAGCTGAAAAAGTAAAAAATAATGTGGAAGTGAATGTAGTAGGAGTTAAAAGGTCTGAAATAGATGCAACTTTAATATCAAACAGCATTGCGCAACAGTTAGAAAAAAGGGTTTCATTTAGAAGAGCGATGAAAAAAGCTATTCAAAGTTGTTTAAGGATGGGTGCTAGAGGTATTAAAGTAAGTTGTTCTGGGCGCCTTGGCGGAGCTGAGATAGCTCGTACTGAATGGTATAAAGAAGGTCGTTTGCCTTTACACACTTTACGTGCTAATATAGATTATGCTTTTTGTGAAGCAAAAACTATATATGGTATTATAGGAGTTAAGGTTTGGGTTTATATTGGTAATTAAGGTATATTAAGATGTTTGTTCCCAAAAAAAGTAAATATAAAAAAGTATTTAAAGGACGAATTAAGGGTAACACGAAAGGTGGTAGTACGCTATCTTTTGGAGATTATGGTCTAAAGGCTATGGAAGCTGGTAGGATTCAATCTAAACATATTGAAACCGCAAGGCGTGTAATATCTAGAACTTTAAAACGTTCTGGTAAAGTCTGGATAAGGATTTTTCCTGACACTCCTGTTAGTAAAAAGCCAGCGGATGTACGTATGGGTAAGGGAAAAGGTAGTGTTGAATTTTGGGTGTTTAAAGCTAAGCCCGGTAGAATGTTGTTTGAAATTAGCAGTGATGTTCCCATGCATTTAGCAAGATTGGCGCTTGAAAAGGCAACTGCTAAGCTTCCTATGAAGTGTAAATTTGTATCTAATCATAATTAAATGGAGTTGCAATGGATATAGCTGACATTGAATCGAGGTCTTCGCAAGAATTGCATGAAATTCTTGTGAGTTTGAGAAAAGAGTTTGTTAATTTGGTTTTTCAAAAGAAGTTGGGGCAGTGCAACAATATTTCGCGTTTTAGCTTAATAAGAAAGAGCATAGCTCGTATTCTAACTACATTAAATAAAAGAAGAAGAGAGGGAAAGAATGCCTAAAAAGGTTTTTTGTGGTACTGTAACTAAGGCTAAGTGTGATAAGACTGTAAAGGTTTCGGTATTACAAGTGTATAAGGATGAGCTATATAAAAAGGTTATAAAAAAATACAAGAAGTACACAGCACATGATGAGAATAATAGTTGTAAAGAAGGGGACAAGGTTTTAATACAAGAACACAAGCCTATTTCTACTACTAAAAAATGGGTTGTTGTTAATAGCTCATATTGAATAGGATATTTATATGATTCAAAAAAATACATTGTTGGAAGTAGCTGATAATTCTGGTGCGCGTGCAGTGCTTTGTATTGGTTTATTGGGTAGTAGAAAGTCTGCATCTATAGGTGACACAGTTATTGTATCTACTAAATCTATTATTCCAAGAGGGAAGGTTGAGAAGGGAAAAGTATATAGAGCAGTTGTGGTGAGAGTGAAAAGCCCTATTAGAAAATCTGATGGTTCTGTAATTCGTTTTTCTAGCAATGCTGTAGTTTTGATTAACGATCAAGGTGAACCACTTGGTACTCGGGTATTTGGTCCGGTAAAAAAGTTATCATCTGGTTCTTTTATGAAGATAATGTCATTAGCTGTTGAGGTTTTATAATGAGTGCTAAAATAAAAAGTGGTGACGACGTTATAGTTTTAACTGGTAGAGATAAGGGAAAAATTGGTAAAGTGATTAAAGTTGTGGCATGTAATGCTAAAAAGAAAGTAATTGTTTCTGGGGTAAATGTACATAAGAGACACACTAAACCAAAAGCTGGTAGTAGTGGTGGTATATTAAATAAAGAGTTAGCTATTGATATATCCAACGTTGCAACATTGGACCCTAAATATAAAACTCCAACTAGAGTGGGGTTTAAGGTTATAGACGGTAGAAAAGTGCGTTTTGCAAAAGTTTCTGGAGAAGTGATAGATTAGGTTGATATGTTTAAAGAATTGTATAAAGATAGCATAGCAAAGTCCTTAAAGGATAAGTTCAATTACGGCAATGTAATGCAAGCACCTAAACTTGTCAAGGTGTGTATCAATATGGGCGTTGGAGATGCTGCTACAGATAGTAAAGCAATAAATGAACCACTTGATAGCCTATATTTGATTGCTGGGCAGAAGCCTCTATCAACTTTTGCAAAAAAATCTATTTCTGGCTTCAAGATCAGAAAAGGTGCTACAGTAGGTTGCAAAGTAACTTTGCGTAGAGATAAAATGTATGAGTTTTTAGAAAGATTGATATATATTGCTTTGCCAAGGGAAAAAGATTTTAGAGGATTTAGTGTGAAGCAATTTGACGGTAATGGTAATTTTTCCTTTGGTATAAAGGAACATATCTCGTTTTTAGAAATAGACTATGATAAAATAAGTAAAATTAGAGGTATGGATATTAATATTATAACAAGTGCAGTTAGTGATAAGGAAGCAAAGGAATTATTACTGGCTCTTAAATTTCCTTTTTTTGATTAATTGAGAGGAGAAATATATGGCAAAAAAATCTATGATAGAAAGAAATCTTCGCAGAATAAAGCTGTGCGATCAATATAAAGAAAAAAGAGAGAAATTGAAATCTATAATAAATAATAAGAATTTGTCTATTGTAGAAAGGTTTACAGCTCAAAATAAATTAATTAAAAAATTGCCTAGAAATTCTTCTAAAACTAAAATTAGAAATAGGTGTGCTTTAACTGGGAGGTCAAGAGGAGTATATAGAAAATTTGGTTTATGTAGGATTGTTTTGCGTGATTTATGTTCTTTTGGACAAGTTCCAGGAGTTACAAAGTCTAGTTGGTAAATATAATATAAGGAGTATATTGTGGCGTTATCTGATAGTATTGGTGATTTTTTAACGAGAATACGTAATGCTCAATTGGCAATGCATAGAACAACAAGAGTGTTGTTTTCTAAAGTGAATTCTTCTATACTGAAGATTTTAAAAGATGAAGGGTATATCCTTGATTATGAAAAGCAAGTTGTAGATAATTTACCTTCTTTCATTGTAAAATTGAAGTATTATGAGAAGTCACCTGTAATTAGTGACATAGTTAGGGTGTCAAAGCCTGGTTGTCGTTGTTATTCTAAGTATAAGGACATTTCTAAAGCATATAATGGTCTTGGTATTTTTATTATATCGACACCCAAAGGAGTGATGACTGATTATAATGCACATAAGTTAAAGGTTGGTGGAGAAGTTTTGTGTCGTGTGTTTTAAATAATAGGAGAAATTCATGTCTCGTGTAGGTGCTGCTCCTATCAATATTCCTGCTGGTGTTTCAGTTGAATATAATAATGGTAGGATGTTAATAAAGAGCGCTAAGGCTGAAAAAGAAGTCAGCTTAATCAGTGATGTTGTGTGCCGTATTGTTGATAATCAGCTATTCCTTTCTGTGGATCAAGATAAAGATGATTATGATGAAATAAAGCCTATGTGGGGCACTTATAGGAGTAATATTAATAATATCATTAACGGCATGATTGATGGTTTTTCTGTTAATCTTGAGATTAACGGTGTGGGGTATAAGGCAGAGTATGATGGTAAGTATTTGACTTTGTATCTTGGTTATAGCCATAATGTTAAATATAAAGTGCCTAAAGATGTTGAGATTAAGTGCATAAAGCCAACTCATTTAGTAGTGAGTGGTATGGATAAGCAAAAGGTCTATATGGTGGCATCCGATATATGCAGGATTAGGAAGTACGATCCTTATAAAGGTAAGGGTGTTGTAATAAAAGGCAAATTTATGCTGCGTAAGGTTGTAAGTAAAAAGAAGTAATTAAAATGAAAAGATCGTATAATTTTTTAAGTAATTCTGAAAAAAGGAAGTTACGTAATAGAGCGAAGCTTGATAAGAGCGCTGAACGTTTACGTATATCCATATTTAAATCTAATAGGTATTTTTATGTCCAGTTAATTAATGATGTAAAAGGAGTAACTCTCACTTCGGCTTCTACTTTGGATGCTAAAATTAAGGATATATGTAAAGGGAAAGTCAACGCTGAAACTATAAAACAGGTTTCTTCTTTAATGGTTGAGCGTCTGTCTGGCATGAGATTAGAGCAGCAGCTTACGTTTGATCGTGGAGCGTATAAATATACAGGATTAGTTTCTCAATTTGCTGAGGCTTTAAGAAGTTCTGGATTTGAATTTTAGAAGGTTTTGAATATGGCTATAAAGAATTTACAAAATAATAATGATTTATCAGAGCTTTTAGTTTCGGTACGAAGAGTGACAACGGTTACCAAAGGTGGTAGAAGATTTTCATTTTCAATTTTGGTTGTTGTTGGTGATGAAAAGGGTAGAGTAGGATGTGGAATAGGTAAGCACGCAGAAGTTGCTGAAGCAAGAGACAAGGCTGTAAATGCTGCAAAGAAATCGATGATTAGAGTGTACTTGCGTGAAGGTAGAACTTTGCATCATGATATTAAAGCTAAATTTTGTTCTGGTGAGATAGTTTTAAGAACCGCAAGAGCCGGAACAGGTATTATTGCTGGTGGAGCGATTAGATCAGTTTTTGAGGTGTTAGGTATAAAGGATGTGGTAGCTAAATCCACTAGATCAAATAATCCTCATAACGTTATATGTGCGGTATTTAAGGCTTTTGATAGTATGTTATCTCCTCGTCAGGTAGCAAGCAAAAGAGGCAAAAAGATTAGCGAGATAGTTGAAAACAGGTAAAGTATGAATAATGCTGTAAAATTAAACTCTATATTTACTAAGTTATCTAAGAAAAAGAAGCCTAAGTTGCTGGGTAGAGGTATCGGTTGTGGTAAAGGTAAAACATCCGGTAGAGGGCATAAAGGGCAGAAGGCTAGAAGCGGAGTTTCCATAAATGGTTTTGAGGGTGGACAACAGTCTATATATACTCGTTTGCCTAAAAGAGGTTTTAAGCCTATACGTAGGAACATATACTCTATAATTAATGTTGGCGATATACAGCGCTTAATGGAAGCTAAAAAAATAGTGAAAGACTCTGTTATAGATAAGGAGAGGCTGTATAGATTAGGCTTTATAAAGTCTATTAAGGATAAAATTAAACTTCTTAATAAAGGTAAGTTGAGCGAAAAATTTGTGTTTCATGTTAATTTTGCGTCAGAAGCTGCAAAAAAATCTGTAGCTTCAGTTGGTGGTAGTGTGGAAATACTATCGTAAATCATGGGCAATAAATCCGCATTTAATAGCTTGGATCCTACGTTGTTATATAAAGGAGATTTATTAAAACGTATATTTTTTACGCTAATAGCTTTAATTTGCTATCGCTTGGGTACTTATGTGCCTATTCCTGGAATTAATCTTGATATAATTAATGATATATTTCCCAAAGAGGGCTCAGGTGTTTTTGGAGTATTTAATTTATTTTCTGGTGGTGCATTAGCTAGAATGACAATTCTAGCATTGAACGTTATGCCATATATAATGGCTTCTATCATTATTCAGTTGCTTTCTTCTGCCATTAAAGGAATGAAGGAAGTTAAGAATGATGGAGAATCAGGCCGTAGAAAGATGAATTCTTATATACGCTATCTGACCATAGTAATTTGTATATTTCAATCAATTCCAATTTTGGTTGGATTAGAAGGGATGAATAGGGAAGGGGTATTGGTTGTAATCGAACCTGGTGTTATGTTCCGTACAATAGGTGTTTTCAGCCTTTTAGGTGGAACTATGCTTTTAATATGGCTTGGTGAACGAATCAGTGCTAGCGGTATAGGTAATGGTATCTCATTGATCATTTTCACGGGCATAATATCAGAGTTACACAGCGCTTTGTCATCTCTGTTAACGTTAAATAAAAACGGTAGCGTATCGTTATTTATTATCCTTTTTGTTTTGGTATTGTTTTTTTTGCTGCTAGTCTTAGTCATTTTTGTAGAGTCTTCTTATAGAAAGGTTATTGTTCAACATCCTAAAAAGCAATTTAAAAGATTACATAATGACGATTTTACTTATATTCCATTGAAGATTAATTTATCTGGTGTAGTACCAACCATTTTTGCTAATGCAATTTTATTGACACCTATTTCAATTGCAAATTTCTATAAGGGGCACGCTTTTTCTGATTTTATTTTAAATTACTTTATGGCAAATAAAGTGGTATATATTGTAGCCTATTTGGTGCTGATAGTATTTTTTAATTTTTTCTATACCAATTTTATATTTAATCCAGAGGAAAACGCAGATTTTCTTAAAAAAAATGGTGGTTTTATACCTGGTAGAAGGCCTGGGAAACATACTTCTGATTACCTTCAAGATATAGTTTTTAAGTTGACATTCATTGGCTCTGCGTATTTGGTAGTCATATGTACTGTACCTGAAATTATGAGATATTATTATGATATACCATTCATTTTTGGTGGGACGAGTTTACTGATTATAGTGAACGTTATTACTGATACTATTATGCAAATACAATCTTATATTTTTTCGAATAGGTACGATAGCTGGATAAAGAAATATGAGTCTAAAACGAGGAAAGTAAGATGATCATTACGATTTTTGGTCCTCCAGGTTCTGGTAAAGGTACTCAGTCGAGCTTGTTAATAGCAAAATATAATTTAAAATTAATTTCAGTGGGGGATTTATTAAGGAATATTATATCTGATGGCAGTGAGTTAGGTAAAAAAATAAAGGGTACCGTGGAATCTGGTAATTTAATTCAAGATGGAATTATATGTGGATTATTGCGTGACCAGCTTGCATTAATGGATGATAATTGCTTATTAGATGGTTTTCCGAGAAATTTAAACCAGGCTCATTTTTTGACTCAAGTTTTGCAAGAAAAATATAATAGGGATGTTGATATTGTAATTGAGCTGCAGCTTGACGATAATATTGCAATCGACAGATTAAAAAATCGTCTCGCGTGTTTGGACTGTAAAAGCATATATAGTGTATCTTCTTTTAAGAGTACTACTTGTGCTAAATGTAAAAGTACGAGGTTAGAGAAAAGAATTGATGATGCTGATATGTCTGCAATTAATAAGAGAATAAGTGAATATCACCTTCAAATGAAAGGTTTACGCGAGTATTATAAAGGCAAATTATTAACAATTGACGCTAATTTGAGTGTTGATGAGGTAACGCAAGATATTGAAAGTAAAATTTCTTGTAATTTGGTTTGACTCTGAGTTGTTTTATGGTATAAATTAAGAGTTGTTATTAATAAAGTATCGAGGTACCAGTGGCACGTATTGCAGGCATAAATATTCCAGTGAGGAAATGTGTTCCTTTTGCATTAACTTATATATATGGTATAGGTATTGCTACTGCGAATGTAATTTGTCATGCTTGCAAAGTTGATAAGCGCAAACGTGTTTCAGAATTACGAGATGAAGATATAGAAAAGATCAGCAGTTTCATTAGACAAAATTATGTTATAGAAGGTGAGCTCAGAAAAGAAGTTGCTATGAACATAAAATCTTTAGTGGAAATGGGATGCTATAGAGGAGTGAGACATAGAAAAGGTTTGCCTGTGAGAGGGCAAAGGACTCATACTAATGCTAAGACTCGTAAAGGTAGATCTCGGTTGCCTATTGCTGGGAAAAAATAAAATTTATTATTATTGTGAGTTTTAATGAAAAAAGTCAAAACGGTTGGTAAGAGTACAAAGGAGTTTATTACTGGTGTTGTTCATATTCGTGCAACTTTTAATAATACTTTTGTAAATGTAACTGATGTTCATGGTAATACGCTATGTCAAACTTCTGTGGGTGCATGTGGTTTTTTAGGTTCGAGAAAATCCACACCTTATGCTGCAGGTAAGGCTGCGGAGGCTGCTGCGAAGAATGCAATGGAGAGATTTGGTATGAAGGTTGTCTCTGTAATAATTCGTGGTCCTGGCTTTGGTACCGAAGCTGCGGTTAAAGCACTTCAGAGCTGTGGGTTGACTGTGACTTCAATTGCAGATAAAACCGCAATTCCTCATAATGGGTGCAGGTTAAGAAAAAAAAGAAGAGTATAGGATATTTGAAAAGGTTGTTTTATGTATTATAATAATGATGTTTCTCTCTGTAGCAATTTAGATAAATTGATTAAACCTAGTTCAGTTAAGGTAATATCAGATAATTCAAGTGAAAAAAGTGATATAGTCCTAGAACCGTTGGAAAGTGGTTTTGCTTTAACATTAGGTAATGCATTAAGACGTGTAATGTTATCTTCTCTTAAAGGTAGTGCTGTTTATGGAATAAAAATTGAAGGTATAACTCATGAGTTTACTTCAATTCAAGGGGTAAGAGAAGACGTAACTGATATAGTATTAAATATGGGCATGTTGCGGTATAAATTAAATGGTGCTTCTAATAAATGCTTAAATTTAAACGCTAAAGGGCCTTGCCAGGTATTAGCTGGGATGATAGAAACTGATGATCAATCCTCTATTGTTAATAAAGATTTGCTAATATGTACGCTGGGGCAAAATGTAGAGCTTAACATGACCATATATGTGGCTAGCGGAAAAGGTTATCTTCCTGTAACTAAGTATAAAGAAAATGAACTTTTGAAGCTTATGAGTGAACAGGATTTAATTGGTTTTATTCCAGTTAATGCTTTGTATAGCCCTGTCAACAGGGTTTCATGCAGGGTAGAGAATAGTCGTGTTGGCCAAGTGACTGATAAGGATAAGCTGATATTGTCAATTGAAACTGATGGTACAATCTCTCCGAGTCAAGCTGTTGATTCTGCTGCAAGAATATTACAGGAGCAACTTCAGCCCTTTATTAGTTCTGATGTAAGTTATAAAAAATCGCAGGTTTCTTCGTCTAGTGGTGCTAAAGATTTGGGTTATGATCCTGTCTTATTGCGTAAGGTAGATGAAATGGAATTATCTGTCAGATCTCATAACTGTCTGAAAAACGAAAACATCACTTATATAGGTGATCTTGTGCAAAAGACAGAAGGTGAAATGTTAAGAACTGCTAATTTTGGCAGGAAGTCTTTGAATGAGATTAAGGCAGTTTTGACTAATTTTGGTTTGTCTTTGGGTATGAATGTGCTAAACTGGCCGCCTAAGGATATAGATGAGTTGGCTAAACAACATACTGATGAAGATTAGGTGATATATGAAACATGGAATAAAAAAACGTAAACTATCTCGTTGCACTGAACATAGATTGTCGACGTTAAAGAATCTATCTATCTCATTAATTAACCATGAGCAGATTGTAACTACTTTACCAAAAGCTAAGGAACTTCGTCCATATGTCGAAAAGTTTATTACAATTGCTAAGAATAAGAATACTTTACATGGTAGAAGGCTTTTGCTTTCACGCCTTCATAGTAGTAAGTTAGCAGTTGATAAGTTATTAAATGTCTTAGCCATCCGTTATCAAGATCGTAAAGGTGGGTATTCTAGAATAATAAAATTTAGCACTCGAAAGGGTGATTGCGCTTCAATGGCAGCGATAGAACTGGTTAATAGGGATATTGCAGCAAGAGGTAAGGTTTATAGTAAAAATAGAGAAGGAGGTAAAGTAGTTACACAAAGTTAATTGTTATCATAATTGTTCTTCTTATGGTAAGTAGGTTACGCTACTTTGTAGGTTACTTTGGCGAGTTGTTAGTTTTAGCATATTTAAAGCTGAAATGGTATAATGTTATAAAACGCCGTTACCGTTGTAAGTTCGGTGAAATTGACTTAATTGTGTCTAAAAAAAAGGAGCTGATTTTTATAGAAGTTAAAACAAGTTTACTTGGAAAAGAAATACCGATATCTCATTTTCAATGTCAGTCTATTATAAATTCTTCTAAGTATTTCTTAAGTAAAAACCTTAGTTTTTTAGATTATTCAGTCAGATATGATTTATGTTTTCTTTCCTTAAAGAGAGGACCTGTTTATATAAAAAATGCTTGGATTGAAGAATGGAAGGTTTGTAGCTGAATTAATTTAGATTTACTGGATTTAATATGAAAAAGACCCAATACAATAATTTAGTTCCATTTTACGCTAGAGTGCTGTTTCATGTCTCAGGAAGCAGGTTAGGTATTATAAGGAAAGAAGTAGAATTTTTATTGGTTTTTTTTAAGGATCAACATGATATTTTTGTGTACCTATCTCATCCTATGATTTCTTTTGCACACAAAAAAGAAGTGATGCTTTCTATAAATGAGCACTTGAGTGAAAATTTAATAAAATTTATTATGGTTATATTTGCAAACAAACGCTCTAGTTTATTGATCTTTATATTAGAAAAATTCTTAAGTCTTGCAAAAGAAAATGAAAATGAATTCGAAATTACTATAAAGTCAGCAGAAGCTTTAAAGGAATCTGATATAAAAATAATTACTGAATCTTTGAGCTTTCTTGGTAAAATAATAAAAGTAAACAATGTGGTTGACCCTTCTATACTAGGTGGCTTCGTAGTTAGGTATGGTTTTAATTTGATCGATGCTTCGCTAAAAAGTTACTTAGATAGGTTAGTTGACTTAAGTAAAATGGAAATATTAAAAATAAAGAATTTTGTATGAAGAACAGTATGAATGTTTCTGAGATAGCAAGTGTAATAAGGGAAAAAGTTGAGACGTTTGATAACCCTATAAAGCGGGAAAATATAGGTGAAGTAATTTCAGTAACAGATGGTATCGCATTGGTTTATGGGCTGGAAAAAGCAAAATTCGGTGAAAAGGTATTTTTTGCAAGCGGTGTAGAAGGAATAGTTCTTGATTTAGATCATGACACGGCTGGAATAGTTGTGCTTGGTAATGACCGTGATGTGAAAGAAGGGGACGTTGTAAAATGTAGTGGTGATGTTGTGCAGGTGCCTACAGGGCATGAATTGTTAGGGAGAGTTGTAAATGCGTTGGGCCATCCTATAGACAATGGTGGGGAAATTAGAGCCAAAAACAGAATGGATATAGAATCTAAAGCGCCAGGCATTATTGATCGTAAGTCTGTGCATGAGCCACTGCAAACAGGAATTAAAATTATAGATTTGCTAATTCCAATAGGTAGAGGGCAGCGTGAATTAATTATTGGCGATAGACAAATTGGTAAAACTACTATTGCGCTTGATACTATTATCAATCAGAAGAAGATTAACGATGAGGTAAACGAAAATCAAAAAATCTACTGTGTTTATGTTGCTATTGGACAAAAAATTTCAACAGTAGCAAAAGTGGTAAATAAGCTGAAAGAAAGCGGAGCGTTAGAGTATACAACTGTAGTTGTGGCTAGTGCATCTGACTGCGCGCCTATGCAATTTTTAGCACCTTATGCTGGTTGTACTATTGGAGAATTTTTCCGTGACAATGGAATGCATTGTTTGATTGTATATGATGATTTATCTAAGCATGCTGTGGCATACAGGCAGATGTCTTTATTGCTCAGACGTCCTCCTGGTCGTGAAGCTTACCCTGGAGATATATTCTATGTACATTCTCGCTTGCTTGAAAGAGCTGCTAAAATGTCTGATAAAAAAGGGCAGGGGTCTTTAACTGCTTTGCCGATTGTCGAAACTCAAGCTGGTGATGTATCTGCATATGTGCCAACAAATGTTATTTCAATTACCGATGGGCAGATCTTTCTTGAGTCTGAATTATTTTATAAAGGATTTCGACCTGCAGTAAATATAGGTTTGTCAGTTTCACGGGTTGGTTCTGCTGCACAACTAAAGTCTGTGAAGAAAGTTGCTAGTTCTATAAAGCTAAGCTTAGCTCAGTATAGAGAATTAGAAGATTTTGCAAAATTTGGTTCTGATCTTGATGCTAGTGTTCAATTATCCTTGAATAAGGGTAAATATCTTGTCGAGTTATTAAAGCAAAAACAACATTTACCTATGTCAATAGAAGAGCAAGTAGTGCTGATGTATATTTTTTCTAACCTATATAATCAGTTAAGTAAAATACAAATAAGTTACATTAATAAATTTGAACATGATCTTATTAATTATTTTCATACTGTACACCCTGGGGTTTTAAAAAAGTTGTCAAATGACATGAGAGATGATATAAAAGGTGATATTTTTAACATTGTGAGTAATTTCGTTACTCAATTTAATTGCATTTAGGTGGTGATTATGGCTTCATCCATTATTAATAAATTTCCTATGACGAGGGAAGGTTTTGAGAATATGCAAGCCGAACTTGAAAAATTAAAGGAAGAAAAACCTTCTGTGATACAGGCTATTTCTGATGCTCGTGATCAAGGTGATTTGTCTGAAAATGCAGAGTATCATGCAGCACGGGAAAGGTTAGGTTTTATTGAAGGCCGTATAATGGAGATAGAAAGTAAGCTCTCACATGCGGAAGTAATAGAAGTAAAAAATTTGTCTGGTGATTTAGTAATGTTTGGTGCAACTGTGACATTAAGCATGTTAAGTGATAATAACGGTGAAGTGGAATATGTTTATAAGGTTGTAGGCGAATATGAAGCTGATGTTTCAAAGCAGTTAATATCTACTAGTTCACCACTCGGGAGTGCCTTAATCGGCAAAAAAGTAGGTGAGTATGTGGAAGTGACAGTGCCAAATGGAGAGAAATTGTATAAAATAGCTAAGATTGAATTTAAGTAAATTATTATGGTACAGGCCACTTATGCTTCAATGAGTCTACCCGGTATTTCTTCTGTGGAAGATGTATTAGAGGATGCTCGTTCCGGTAAATTATTCATTTTAGTTGATGATGAAAGTAGAGAAAATGAAGGTGATTTGGTTGTATTAGCTGAAAAAGTAAAACCAGAACATATGGCTTTTATGGTTAGGTACGGTACAGGGGTTGTGTGCTTAGCAATGACTAAATTTCACATGAAGAGGTTGGGCCTTAATTTCATGGAAAAGAAAAATATTGGTGAAAATCATACCGCATTTACTACATCAATTGATGCACGTTATGGCATTACAACCGGTGTTTCAGCAGAGGATAGAACGAAAACTATACATGCTGCTATCAACAAGGATGGCACTCAGGATGACATCATAACTCCAGGTCATGTTTTTCCTGTAATTGCACATAAAGGTGGGGTGGCACAACGTGCTGGTCATACTGAAGCGAGTGTTGAAATGGCGAAATTGGTAGGGTTTGATCATTCAGCAGTTATTTGTGAATTAGTAAATGATGATGGCTCTATGATGCGCTTACCTCAGTTACTTAAATTTGCTGAACAACATAAAATTAAGTTAACTACCATCGACAAACTTATTAGTTACGTTAAAAAATTAAACTAGCGTTTATAAATTTATATAATTTAAGTGCTAAAATATAGAATTCCTATAAATTATACAAGCACAGGATTTCCATGTTTAGAATTGCTAAGTTTTTGACCTTGTTGTTCTTTTTTGCATATTATAATAATGCTTACTCTATTAACATTATTAGAGATAGTGAAGTGGAAGCAATAGTGAAAGAGCTAGCGCAACCTTTATTTTTCGCTGCAAACATTGATAGTGACCGAATGAAAGTTTTTATAATTAATGATAATTCGATTAATGCTTTTGTAATTAACAACAACAGTATTTTCATTCATTTAGGAATTTTACAATACTCGGCTAAACCTTATGTCCTGCTTGGTATATTAGCACATGAGATTGCTCACATATCTGCTGGTCATATATTGCAAATGAGTAGTGCTATGGGTTATTTTCAATCGATAGCAATGATTAGTTATATGGTAGGATTAGTTTCTAGTATTATCATTAACCCTCAGGTTGCTGGTGCAATTTTGCTTAGTGGTGTAGCACTCAGTTCAAGGCTATTTTTTAACTACTCTCAAGAGCAAGAAAGTGTGGCAGATAGCTATGCTTTAAGGTACCTTGATGAATCTGGCTATGATAATTCAGGTATGAAAGAGATTTTTGATTATTTTAAAAGTATTGAGCATGAGAACACCGAGGAATATTTCCGCACTCACCCACTTAGTGAGAAACGCATATTTGCTGTACGAAATTATAAGGTCAAAAACAACGTAAAACCAATTTTTGCGGATAAGTTACTAAAGTTTGAGCGTGTGGTTGCAAAGCTAGACTCTTTCTTTGCTCCTATTCATGTGTTATCTAGTAAATATGAAAATAATTCTGAGTATGTAAATGCTATAGTTTGCTATAGGCAAGGAAAGATAGAAGAGGCTATTGCTAAAGTTAATTCATTGATTCAAGGGTCACGCAATGACCCATACCTATATGAATTAAAAGCAGAAATGCTATACAAGGCCGGAAATTTAAGTGAAGCAATAAAAATGTATGAGGAATCGCTTAGGTATTTATCTGAGAAAAACAGTTATTTAGTGAAACTTGCATTATCTCATACTTTATTATTACACGGTGATGCAAAAAAGGCGATTTTTTACTTGGAGCAGATTTTGAATGTAGAACCAAATAACGCTTTTATCTGGAAATATTTAAGCATTGCATATAAATGTGAAGCTGATACGGCAATGCATTATTTTGCCTTAACAAAAAAGGCTTGTATTGAAGGTGATTTAAAGCAATTTACAAAATATGCTGAGCTAGCTGTTAAAACTTTACCAAAAGATAGCCCTTATTTGTTGCAAGTTGAAGATATGAAGCGATTTAATGGATAACAAAAAAGCATTCCTGCACTTTTATGGGTTATTTTCCACACTTTTCCAACATAGCTTTTGCTTCATTACTTACGTTGGGCATAATTTTCATTATGATAGTTTTAGCGCCAAAAAATACACCACAGAACATGCCTAGAGCAAAGAGGGCTGGCCACGGCATCCTGCCAAATATTGCAAGCAAAGCTGCACCAATTATTACTACCGTCATAAGTGGACCGCCTATTCCCCAAACGTAACCAATAATATTGCATATTACTTTAGTTGTGTCATCCATATCAGGATCAGTGGTAGCTGCATAACCTGAGAAAGAGAAAAGTAATACCACACAAAAAACACTAAAAAATCTTTTTATTATAGAGCTCATTTTCTTGCCTTTAAATAATAAATTAACGCAAACGCAAACCTACACATATTTTTATTTTAAAGTAAAAATTATAATTTGTCCATACATAAGTGTTGCTACATAAATAACCCACCATTAATGTTAAGCACATGCCCTGTTATATATTTTGCTTCATCACTTGCTAAAAACAAGACCCCTGCTGCTATTTCTTCCCCTGTTCCCATTCTTTTCATTGGAATATTATCTAATATTTTTCCCTTTTGTCCTTCACTTAAAACTTCAGTCATTTTAGTATCTATAAACCCAGGAGCAATACAATTTACTGTTATATTACGACTTGCAACTTCTTTTGCTATAGATTTGCTCATAGCTATTATTCCAGCTTTAGACGCTGCATAATTTGCTTGCCCGGCGTTTCCTGTCAGCCCTATTATTGAGGAAATATTTATAATTCTTCCCCAATTATTCTTAATTAGTCTATTACATGCTTCTCTACTCAGCTTAAATGTAGAACTCAAGTTAATATCAATTACTTTTTGCCATGCTTCATCTGTCATCCTCAATAATAAACTGTCTCGCGTAATGCCCGCATTGCATACAAGCCCGTCAAAGCCTTCCATCAACTCACTTGCTCTATTTACTAGTTGATTTACTTCCTCAGCGTTTGATAAGTCACAAGGGAGTATATGCATATTTTTTTCATATTGTTTAGCAACTTCTTCGAGCATTTCTTTTTTTGTGCCAGAAATACATAAAGTTGCTCCGGCTTTGTGCATAATTTTTACAATTGCTTGCCCTATTCCGCCTGATGCGCCAGTAATCAGGAACTTTCTGCTTTCCAATTTAAACATAATAACTTTATATTATCTTAATTTCTAACAGAATATTGACTGTTTGGCAATAGATTTCTTACATAATATAAGTAATTCAGATATTCACAAAATAAAGGAAAAGTTATAATAAAGTTAAACGTCAAAAAATTTTAAAAACATAGTTGATGCAGGAATTGTTACTAAATAGTTTATTCTGGTGCTCTGCAGTCTAAATGGAATGCCTAAATTATAGATTCTTTGTTTTTGTGTGTTATCTTGAGTTAACACAAATTCACAGTAGTATTATGATAAGTAAGTTGAAAAAGCTTAGCGCTGGATTTTCTTTGACAGGCCTGATTGGCCATAGTGATAATATAAATATGCAAGGAGCAAGAAATAAAAAGAAGAAGTATCCAAAATTTTTGGATAAGACGTTTGCATTGATTGATGTAGTGATAAATTTTATTTTAAAACGCGAAAGTAATAACGTAAATGAAGTTCTGAGAGTAACATGGGGACCACTATTTTTTGGTCTGGTAGTAATACTCATCTTTTTTGGGATAGGTGGTATTTGGTCGGCTATAGCTCCAATTGACGGTGCGGTGCATGCAAGTGGAGAAGTTATTGTATCTTCAAATAGGAAAATAGTTCAACACTTGGGCGGAGGAATAATAAGCAAAATTTTAGTCAAAGAGAGCCAAGCAGTTAAAAAAGATGAGCCTCTAGTTTTGTTGAGTGACGTTAACGAGAAGGCGAATTTAAGTATTATCAAAGAGAAGCTCTTATCATTTTTAGCAACAGAAGCAAGGCTTGTTGCAATCAGAGGAGATTTAGACACGCTCGAGTTTCCTGATGAGGTTAAAAAATTATCTCACGATGAACTTGTAAATAAAGCGATAAAGAATCAAGTAAAGTTGTTCAACTCTCAGAGAAAGAGCATATTGGGAAAAACAGACATACTGCAACAACGTATAAAGCAGTTAAATGATGAATTAGCGGGGCTAAACTTTCAACTAAATGCAGCTCATAAGCAATACGACTTGATAACTGAGGAGTTGGAAACAAAAAGACAATTACTTGATAGTGGCCATATAAGCAAACCACACATTTTAGCTTTAGAAAAACAGTTTGCTGAAATTGAAGGCAGAGTTGGACATTGCCGTTCTGCAATATCTCAAGTGCAGCAAAAAATTGGAGAGAACGAATTAGAAATTATAAACGTGAGAAATGATTCTCAAGAAAGGGCAAACGCTGAACTTAAGGAAGTTAGTACGTCTATTGCAGACTTGAAAGAGAGGCTGATGGTTGCTGAAGATTCATTAGCACGTACAATAATTAAATCGCCTCAAGATGGGATAGTCACAGATATAAGATACCATACTGAAGGTGGTGTTATACAATCTGGAGTTCCAATCATGAGCGTAGTGCCATCGGATGATGACTTAATAATAGATGCTAAAATTCAAACTAGAAACATAGAAGAGGTACTGTCAGCACAAAAGAAAGATAGCAACATAGTCTCTATTGATGGGCTAGAAGGGCTAAAGGTTAAAGTCCGGCTGAGTGCTTATAGTGCACGTCGTTTAAGTTTAATTAGTGGTATAGTAAGCCATATTTCTCCTGATGCTCTTGATGATTCAAGACTAGGGCGTTATTATTCAGTGCGTGTAGTGATACCAAAGTCAGAGCTTGCTCAATTTAAAAATGTATACCTATACCCTGGTATGCCAGCAGAAGTGTACATAGTTACTCAATCCCGTACTCTTTTATCATTCTTGTTTACGCCTATAATTGCAACAGTCGATAGGTCTTTTATAGAAAGGTAGCTCACTCGTTAAAGTAGTAGTGAAAGTGCCGTAATAAAATTTAGGTATATAGTTAGACAATATCAATAACATGTAGCCCTACACTACTTGCAATCCCTATAAATTGAATATCGAATTTTAAAGAAGGCTCTGTTTTGCTACTTGCATTATGAAGCCTAAAAGAAATAGTCCATCCACCCTCAAACATTACTTCTATTGTACTTGACGAGCCAGACTTTCTTTCTATTACTCTTATTCTTTCAGGTATTTTCTATTTTGAACCGTATTCTAATGTGCCGCCAATATTGACGGACTGCAAAGAGACTGTTTTTCTTTTACATGCTGTTTTTAACATAATCTTATAAAAATCATGACGCCCAAGTAAATATCTGAAAAATTTTTCAACAAATACACCTCTAAAACTTTCACATAGCCGTTTAAGCTCATCCTCAAACGCTGTTAAAACCGGCAAATAAATTCTTGTTTCTTTTCCTTGAATATCTCTAAATAGCATATTCTGAGCACGCATTTCTCTTAATTGTATAAATACAGGCTTTAAAATATTTTTCGCCACATGGATGATCTGTCCATTCTTTACCAAAATCAATTTTATCTGAAAGTCGAGAATGTTTTATTGCAGCATGATTGTATTTAGCTGAAATTCCAATTTGACCTTTAGGGATTTCAATCACAATATCTCGAACATCACCCTGTATTCCAACACCGTCATCTTGAAGCAAAATAGAACGTGCATTTGTTACTCTAGCATCATGCGCTTGCAAAAACGTTGCTGCCTCACTGGAGGCTTTTTCTAATATATATTGATGTAAATCTTCTAAACTTCTATAGCAATTTTTAGCTACCTCAAAAGAAGAATTTTCTTGAATCTTTGCTTTTGTTATTTGATAAAACGCTATAGCTAATGTATACTCAAACGCCTTTCCGTTTATGTTTTGCTTCATGCTATCTTCCTATAGTCTTTGCTCAAGATTAAAACCTCATTTGATTTTTTAGAGTTACCCATCCCATAAGTCCACTTGGGTGTAATAATACGATACCCTGTATACATATCCCGTATTTCTTCGCAATCATTGTACGACAAAATCCATCCATCACGAGTCGCTAAAAGTTTGGCAAGTCCTTTATGATCAAAATCTGTGTGTTGATCACCTCTTTTTCCATATAGTTTTTAATCAATTAGATAGGGAGAATCACAATATAAAAAATCATTTGCGTGTTTAGGAATACTTTTTTTAAAGTCAGCTGAATTCACAGTAAGATTTTTAATTGAGAACTTTGCCAATCTTTCTATTGAACTTGGTGTAAAACGTGGGTGTCCTGGGGACATACCGCCCGACAATGTTGTACCGCTGAAAGATGAGCGACTTAATGCAAAAAATGCTGCAGCAATTTTAACTCTATCTTTCAAGGTGAAAAATGTTTTTTGTAAGTTATAAGACATGATGGATGTCATATTTTGATACTTCCGCACCACTTCTGCAAGGTAAGAAGCATCTTTTAAAAGCACCTGCCAAAATCTTACTAATGGCTCAAAGGCGTCATAACCATAAACTTTTGTTCCTATGCTGGCTAACGCTAACTCTATTGATCCTCCGCCTATAGAAGGAGAGCAAAGCGTAGGTAACCCTTTTGGAATATATTCATTAATGATTTGGGAAACAGCACGACTCTTACCGCCAGGATAACGAAGAGGAGACTTTACAGGCAAAACAACTTTATTTGTTTCTTTTTCTTTATTTGGTTTTTTCCCTACACTAGCAAGCATTAATTCGTTAAAAGAAGCATTTATTTTAACTTTCTTTTCATTCATATAGTTGGCTCAAAATATGTGGTCCTTTTCCGAACTTTGGACCATATGTGTTAAAACATTTATTAAAGTCCATGTAAACGTATTATGCCGGTTGAAAATTCATCTACATAGCGATTTAAATATTTAACACTGAAGTGATGAAATGTACCATGCTTTAGAACAACCCAAAAACTTTCAACTCCATCAGTGCTTGCTTGTTGTTTAACATATTTACCGGCAGAATGCCTAGCACTTTCATAAGCTAAACCTAATAATCTCCATAATCATTGTCGATTCCTATTTCTCCTAGAAACATAACATTTTCAATTGTCCATGATTCCCTAACTCTTTGCAACATACACCATGCCGTCTTCTGAGTTATGTGTTAAAAACTACTTGTCTAATTATGCATATAAATTCCAAAATTTTCTAGGTTCTGTGGGCAAAAATGTAATAGGAGAGAAGATGAACATATTTATAAAACGTCCATAATTGAATATTTTTTTTGTCAAATCAGGAATTTTAGCGTATTTTGCCTTGTTTTGGCGAAAGACCTTCATGAAACTTTGCCCATTTGGCTTCTCTAAAGATTTCGTTTACAGAATCTAGTAACTTAGCTATGCAGAATGAAAAAAGTTTGTATGGTATACAAATATAGTGTGTTTTTTATAATTATTTTCTATAATGCATAAACTTTTGGCCCAAGCTGTAATGCTACCATAGGCATTAAAAGTTAATTAACAAACTGTAATGTATAATAAAATAAAGGAACTTGTAAGATTTTGATCTTGCAAATTATAAACTTGTCATAAAGTTTAATAGTGTCTGTTACTGCTTTTAGGTGTGAAGCTAGAGGGTTATTAGCAGTAACAGACACTATTAAACTTATTATAGAATTCACTTAAAGTAAATACTTAATTTAAAATATTATAATATTTTTACTTACAATAGATTTATGTAAATGCTTTTTTACTCAAATTAGTATTGTACTATTATACTTGTTGAATGCTAAAAAATTATTAACCATCACTAATCTCTATTTGCATAGTAAGTTTATATATACTATTATACAGTATATCATTTAGTTTTATAGCAAACAAACAAAAGATATGGTGAAGTTATTTGCACTATTGATAATATTTTACTCAAATATATCTGTTGCCTCTGCTCCTACTTCCTGGCAATTTGGATTTCCTGCTCCTGCAACTGAAGTAATGGAGGCTGTAGTTAGGTCACATTCGTTTGTAATGGTTGTGATGGTTGCAATAATGCTTTTTGTGTGGGCGCTGCTTGCTTATGTAGTATTTCGCTTTCGCAAAAGCAAAGTGGCAAACGTAAGCCAAACTAACCACAATGTCCTTTTAGAAATTGTTTGGTTTGTTATACCAACGATTATTGTTGGTATATTAGCCTTTGAAAACGCTAAATTACTGAAGCTACAGGAAGAAATACCGAAAGCTGATATAACACTGAAAGTTATTGGCCATCAATGGTATTGGAGTTACCAATATCCAGAATATCAAGGTGTGTCATTTGATAGTTATATTAAGGGAAAAGAAGACTTTATCGAAGGAGATTTAAAGCTATTCTCTGTTGATAACAACATCGTTTTACCCATTAATACTAACGTTCGTTTACAAGTTACAGCAGGAGACGTGATACACAGCTGGGGAGTACCGGCTTTCGGTGTAAAAATTGATGCGATACCAGGTAGGCTGAATGAGGCGTGGTTTAATATCAAAAAGTCTGGTGTTTATTACGGGCAATGCTATGAATTGTGTGGTCAAGGCCATGGATTTATGCCAATTGTTGTTGAAGCAGTAAGCAAAGAAGATTTTAATAAGTGGATTGAAAATAGAAAATTAGTGAGTTAAATTTGGAGTATAGATATGAGTGACGTACCAAAGGGCATAAAGCGTTGGTTGTTTTCCACTAATCATAAAGACATAGGGACACTGTACATTATTTTTTCCATATTAGCTGGAGTTATTGGTGGATTATTATCGGTGATTATTCGCACTCAGCTAATGCACATTAATATACTTAACAATAATTATCAATTATATAACGTAATGGTTACAGGGCATGCGTTGATAATGGTGTTTTTTATGATAATGCCAGCCCTCATGGGAGGATTTGGTAACTGGTTTGTACCTCTCATGATTGGCGCACCAGATATGGCATTTCCTCGTATGAATAATTTAAGTTTTTGGTTATTAGTGTCATCTTTTATTTTGCTCATTCTCTCAGTGTTTATTGGTGAAGGTCCAGGTACAGGTTGGACTTTATATCCACCTTTATCACAGGTAATGTCCCATCCAAGTGCAGGAGTTGACGTGGCTATACTTGCACTTCATGTTGCTGGTATGTCGTCAATTGTTGGGGCGATCAACTTTATAGTTACTATATTTAACATGCGCGCAAAAGGCATGTCATTAACTAAGATGCCACTGTTTGTTTGGTCTGTCCTGCTAACAGCATTTATGTTGATTGTTGCTTTACCAGTGCTTGCCGGTGCTATAACTATGCTTCTTACTGATCGCAATGTTGGTACTTCCTTTTTTGATCCTGCCGGTGGCGGAGATCCTGTGTTATTTCAACATCTATTTTGGTTTTTTGGTCATCCAGAAGTTTACGTAATTATTTTTCCTGCATTCGGCATCATAAGTCAGGTTGTATCAACTTTTTCTCACAGACCTGTATTTGGTTACATAGGGATGGTTTATGCAATGATAGGTATAGCAGTATTTGGCTTTATGGTTTGGGCTCATCATATGTTCACTGTTGGGCTTAGTGCTGACGCTGCTGCATTTTTTAGCACTACCACAATTTTTATCGGTGTTATAACTGGTGTAAAAGTCTTTAGCTGGATTGCAACTATGTGGGGTGGAGCAATTGAGTTTAAGATCCCTATGCTATTTGCACTAGGTTTTATTTTCATGTTTGTTGGCGGTGGCATAACGGGAATAATTCTTTCTCATGGTGGAATAGATAAGCTTCTGCATGATACCTACTATGTTGTTGCTCACTTCCATTATGTCATGTCACTTGCTGCATTATTTGGAGCTTTTGCTGGCTTTTATTATTGGATTGGTAAAATGTCGGGTAAACAATATAATGAGCGCTTAGGTCAAATCCACTTTTGGCTTACTTTTATTAGTACCAATATCACTTTTTTACCTCAACATTTCTTAGGATTAGCTGGCATGCCAAGGCGTATACCTGATTATCCTGATGCGTTTATCCCTTGGAATTATATATCCTCAATTGGCTCATATATGTCCTTTGTTTCAGTTATGTTTTTTGTGTTTATAGTTATACATCTCTTTAAATGGGGCAAAAAAGCTGGAGATAATCCTTGGGAAGGTGACACCTTGGAATGGACGGTATCTTCACCACCACCTTTTCATACTTTCGAAAAGCCACCAGTGGTAAAATAGAATGTACACAAGTGTTTCGCTAAATGTTGAATCAACAATACTGGATTTTTGGCGTTTGCTGAAGCCAAGGATAATGTATCTTGTGGTATTTACTGCAGCTGCTGGTATGGTTACTGCACCAGGTAGTATGCACCCTTTTCTAGCACTAATATCTCTTATATGTGTTGCTCTTGGCTCAGGATCTGCAGGTGCTATAAATATGTGGTATGACAGAGACATAGATCTACTCATGAAAAGGACAAAAAACCGCCCTATACCCTCAGGCAGAGTTCTTGCAGAAAGTGCGCTTGAATTTGGTATAACTCTTGGAATATTGTCAGTATTTATCATGGCAATAGCAGTAAACTATATTTCTGCTGCTTTGCTTGCAGTTAGCATATTATTTTACGTTTTCGTATATACAATTTGGCTAAAAAGGCGTACTCCGCAGAATATCGTTATCGGTGGTACAGCGGGTGCTTTTCCTCCAATGATTGGCTGGGCAGTTGTGACTAATTCTGTCAGTTGGGAAAGTTTCATTTTATTTTTAGTAATTTTTATGTGGACTCCACCACACTTTTGGGCCCTATCTTTAAATAAGTCTGAAGACTATGCAAGTGCATCGATTCCAATGTTCAATATTGTTTATGGTCCGGAAAAAACAAGAAAATATATATTAATTTATAGTGTGTTGCTGGTATTAACCAGCTTGCTTCCAGCTCTATTTTTGAAAAAGGCTTTACTTTATCTAAGCATAGCAATTTTTGCAGGTTGCATCTTTATTTGGTACGCTATATCAATTCTCAGATTCAAGAACCACAACTCACAGAAACAAATGTTTTCTTATTCAATTTCTTATCTATTTTTCCTATTCGCCAGTATTATTTTTTGTTCTATTGATTTATTTTAGTTATGAAAGAACGGCAGAAGCATAAAAACTATTTTTTACTTTTCCTTTTGGTAATGCTCGTTGTCACACTTTTTTTTGTTTCTATAATAAAATTTAAAGGTGCAGCTTAAACTATCTTTAGAAATTGTGCTTTCATAGAAGCAACTATATACTTTATTAATTCATTACAGTTAAAGATGAGCAAAAAGGAAGTGATAATATACACGGATGGGGCGTGTTCTGGTAATCCTGGAGCGGGAGGATGGGCAGCTATCATATTATTTCAAGATTATAGAAAAGACATTTATGGTAGAGAAGAAAATACCACAAACAATAAAATGGAGTTAACAGCGGTGATCAATGGGCTGAAAGCGTTAAAATTTTCTTGTAATATTAATTTATATACGGATAGTGTTTATATTAAGCATGGCATAACAGAGTGGATAAATAAGTGGAAAGTGAATGGCTGGAAAACAAGTAATAAAAAATCAGTAAAAAATATGGAATTGTGGAAAGAGCTAGACAACGTTGCTTCACAACACGAAATTGATTGGAAGTGGGTTAAAGCACACAGTGGCAATAAATATAATGAGGAGGCTGATAGTTTAGCAAGAAAAGCAATAATCGATGCTTAAAAAAATTATTATATTATTTTCCGTAGTTTTATTGTTCATATTGTGCTTCTTTATTTTTTTAAAGCCTTTAGAAATCAATATTAATTATATTAATTTTTATGTTAAACATAAAATATCAAAAATATTTGTTGGCTCAAGCGTTAATATGGAGAATACCTCAGTTGTTTGGCAGAAAGATGGCAAAAATCCGTATTTAGTCATTACAGATTTGGCAATAGCAAACCCTAATTTTACTATAAAAGTTCCTGAGCTTTTTGTACATTTTAAGTTAAGTTCCTTATTTAAAGCTAGTACAAATCTCTCTCAGGTTTCAGCTGATAATGTGCATGTATGTATCAAGAGAGAAGAAACTAATGCTAATCCGCAAAACTCATTAGACCTTTTGGATAATCATTATTTAAGTGATAACCACCTTCCTTCGGTGTCATTCCAGCGCGTGACGCTGGAATCTAGAAAAAAAGAAACCTGGATCTCAGTGTCAAGCACTGGGATGACAAGGACGAGTGCTGGGATAACAGGGAAGAATTTCAAGATGACAGAAAGCAGTGCAAAAAATCTATTAAAAACAATAAGGGAATTTTTTTTTGACTTAAATGCGGATTCAAAAATTGAATTTACTAACATCGCTATTGATAAAAGCACAGAAGATGAATTTTTTATTGATAAATTATATATAGGGAAGGGGGAAGATTTTAATGTTTTAGATATTCATGTGAATACAAAAGATGGAAAGGGATTTTTGGATGATTTATCAATTACAATAAAAAATCGCAACAACTTGCTAAATGTATACGGGACATTTTATAATCTAAAATTGGGACTATTGAGCGAGTTTTCTACATTAGTTAAAAGCTACAATTTGGACAAAAATATAGGATTCAAAGGAAGCTTCTCAGTAAAAATTAATAAAAAGGATGAAATTGTAGATGGAAATATATACGTATTGAATACAGAAAATTATTTGAACAAAAATTTGGCCTTAACTAATGTAAATATAAATTTAACATATAGTGATGGAATTATTAGTGTAAAAAACTTCCATTTTAAGTTAAATGACACGTATCTCTCTTTAATAGGCAAGATGAACTTTAGTACAAGTCATGCTTTGCTTAGAATTAATATTAGCAAGTTTGCTGCAAAGGATTTATGTACTTATGTATCAGATGGTGTAGTGAATAGTAAATCTAAAAGCTGGTATTGTGATAATATTAATGGGGATGTTTCAAATACCATTGTAAGTTTCAATGGCAAAATTAACAATTTGGTTAATGACGATCTGTCAGACATTGTAATTGTTGCTGATATAGAAAATGGTAGCGTAAAATTTGATGAAGATTTTGAGCAAGTAAAGGAACTAAAGGGTGATTTGATTATCAAGAATAACGATCTTAAGATTACTGTAAATAGCGCTAAGTTTCAGAATTTCACTATTAATGGTGGTGATATTGAAATGAAATCTCTCAATAAGGAAAATTCAGTTCTAACCATTAATGGCCAAGCTGTAAGTGATGCGTATGGTTTATATGAGCCTATAAGATTTAAGCTGGATGATGTGGTGAAGATTGAAAGGGATAAAGTAAGTGGAATGGCAAAATCTGTATTTAATTTTCGCATTTTTAATCTAAATGCTGATGACAACAAAGTAGACTTCTCAGCAAATTTTCATTCTGAAATTGACAATTTGGCCGTCTATAATGCAAGTCTTGGTAAATATGACATTAAGCTTAGTTTTGGCAGTGACTTTATAGATTTAAATGGTAGTGGTATGGTGAATAACACACAGCTATTATTTGACCTGAAAAGTAGCAATAGGAATGAAAGTTTCGCCTGGAATTTGACCGGAGATTTACCTGCTCAAATACTTGATTTTGATGAAAATATAGGTGGCTATGTCAATACAAATATAGAATCGGTGATAAATCAAGATAAGACGGGACATGTTAATAGTAATATGGATTTATCAGAGCTTGAATCACATTCAAGTTATTTTGGGTGGAAAAATCGTTTTGAAGATCACAATAAAGTTTTGTTCTCTGTAAAATTAAAAGGTGCCGATGAATTGTTAATAGACAGATTAGATGTTATAGGAAATGACCTAGATATAAAATTCAGCGGAAGAGTAGGAAATGGAAATTTATATTTAAATTCTAGTAGTTTTAAATTGCCTGATAATGATTTTAGTATAGAAATTGAATCAAGTAAGGAAAAAAATGCCATAACTATTTATGGTGAGAAAATCAATTTGAGTGATATTTTAGGCTTGCTTGGCAAAAACAATAATGGATTAAACAAAGATATAGAAATTAGTATGAATGTTGACAATGTAATTATGAAAGAAGGCATCGTTATCAAAAATGCTAAGCTGAATGTAACCTGTACTAAAGGTAATTGCAATGGAAGTCAATTTACAGGACAGTTTCTAGAAGATAGCAGCAACATACTAGCGGAATACAGTGGAATAGGGCTCGAAATATATGCGGATAATGCAGGTATACTTTCGCGTTCCTTAGGCGTTAGTAAATCATTCAAAAATGGTAAACTTTCTCTTTATCTATCTCTTCAAAGAGAAAATGAAGAACATTATGGCATGTTATCTATTAGTAATTTTTATATCAAAGATGCTCCACTACTCACTACTTTATTATCGATGTCTTCGCTTCCTGGTATTGTAAATGCTATAAAGGATGAAGGTGTATACTTTTATAAATGCAATGTACCTTTCTCATACAAAGATGGCTCTGTTGAAGTTGAAGAATCTTGGCTTGAAGGGGCGGAATTAGGCATTAGCACTAGCGGTAAGCTCGACATTAGAAATTATAAATTCCAAGTTGAAGGACAGGTAATACCAGCATATTCAATTAATAAATCTTTGTTAAAAATTCCTATAATTGGAAAACTTCTTACTGGCGGGAAAAGTAGGGGAATCGTTTCAATAGACTATAAAGCAAGTGGTGATGACAAAAACAGTAGTGTATCCGTTAACCCTATCTCTTCGCTAACTCCAAGCCTATTAAAGAGGTTATTGGGAGTGTTTGATCGCATTATGACAAAAACTAACATCAGTGGCTTAAAAGGTGGTGTGAAAAAGAAATTTGGTTCGATATGACCAAAAATGCAAGAATTTCAGAATGATCCACCTAATTTTTTATCTAATTATTTAAGTAATACCACTCCCTTTAACCTCTCTATATTTGCTGAACAACTAAAAAGGGTAGGGGAGTGGTTGTAAATTAGCTATATTACATTAGCCCATCAGATGAGTTGTAATGATTATAATTGTCTGATAAGTGGTCTCTAACATCGTGACCTAACTCATTAGCATCAAGCTTAAACAAAGAAAGATTGTCATCAGATTTTTCCTCTTTAGACCCAAATAACCATGAAAAGAATGATGAGATAGAATCAATAACGGATTTAATTGCTGAAAAAATATTGGATAAGAAATTACTAGGTTGCTGAGTATCCTCTTCGGCTGATTCTGGTTCAGGCTCTTTTCCTGCTGTGTCATCCACATCTTGTTCAGGCTTACTTCTGCTTATGAGTGTCTTATCTAACCATTTTGATATATTCTTGTCTGGATTACGAAAAAACATTCGACTTATTTCCTTATTTTCATCAAAGTAAATCGATAAAGCTGTATTCTCATTTCCCAATCCATCACATTCACTAACGAGCGATTCATAAGAGTTCTTAATGTCTTTGATAATTTGAAACCTTTCTTCTTCTGAAAGGTCCTTGCGGTATATACTAGCAGTTGTACCTTTGTATTTAAAACTAAACATCCATCCATTGTCTTTATATTCGTCTAGTCCAGAATTCTTGACACGTTGTATAATTTGAAATTTTTCTTCTTCTGAAAGGCCCTTGCGGTATATACTAGCAGTTGTACCTTTGTATTTAAAACTAAATATCCATCCATGGTTTTTATATTCATCTACACCCATCTGCTTGCAAATAGCTTTATAATTTTTTTTCTTCTACCTCAAGTCCAATTGCATTTGCCATCAGCTGATTATTTGTATCGTCTAACTCCTTTGCTTTTGCTTCAGAAAGCTTCTTTTGAAATACATGACCAAATTCATGGGCTAAAACGTTGTCCGTATAAGCGTCTTTATAGAGCAATACGCTTTTTCCGTTCGTCATCCCACCAGAAATATTGAGCGAAGATTGACTCCATGAAAACCCAGGAACCAAAGTGCCATAGCTCCTATAATCATCTTCATTATTAAAAATATAGGTATGCACAGTAACTTGAATATTACTAGCAATACAAAACTTTGCTTTATATGCTTCATAAGCATTTTTAATATCGAGCTTCATTTGCTCCTGCTCTTGTTGCGATACATTGTCATAATGTATTACGCAATTCAACTTTCCGTGTTCAAAATTAAATTGATTAGGCAGTACATCTTGTAATCTTACGTATTTTGTATTCTCACCAAAGTTTTTTGATTGTGCAGTTTTATATAAATTATTATAGTATGTAATAGAGTTTTCGTTAGGCAACTTAGGTATCTGTGCGATCGTTCTTCCATAGTTATCGTAGAAAGAAATGTCAGAATTACCAATCCTAAAATCCCTTATAGATTGTCCACAAGTGCCATCGTTTGCACAATCGTGATTACTTAGGTAAGTCTTCTTATCAGACCATGCGTTGGTGTATTCTCCCATTTGATACCTCACTACCAAACCTTACTATATTATTATCTTGGTAGAAGTTATAATAATTCGTTAACTTGTAAAGTGCCAATTGTGAGGCTAATGAACTTTATTTGTTTGAAATTTTGCTAAAATAGCTCTTTTTATACTATGTTTATATAGCTAAACTGACTTGCGACAATTTGAAAAACCGTCATTCCGCTACTTGTTAGCGGCTGAGAGATACCGCGGCGGTATGACGTAGGAAAACCTTTCTTGGGTTAGCTATAGTTTGCTATATTATGTGATTTTATTTTTAGCGTTGCTTCTTATGTTATGTAATTTTATTTTCCATAATGTATATTATGTAATTTTCTTGGAATGACAGCTATAATGGCTTTTTATTTATCAGAATTTTTTGCTTTCCTCTCAATATACCTACATATCAAAATGGACAATTCATATAGCATTAGCATTGGTATTGCAAGCCCTACTTGGCTTAACACATCAGGTGGAGTTAAGATTGCAGCGATAATAAAAATTACTACTATCGCGATTCTGCGTTTATTTGACAAATTTTGTGTAGTGAGTAACCCTACTCTCACCATCAATGTGAGTATGACTGGAATTTGAAATGCAGTGCCAAATGCAAACATAAATTGGAGAACAAGGTCTAAATATTCGCTAACTGACGGCATAAACTCTATCGGTATATCGAAGGATTTACCACTGTGTTCGAAATTGATAAAAAACTTCCAGGCTAAAGGAAATATATAGTAATAGACTACAGCGGCTCCCGTTACAAATAAAACAGGTGTTGCAATCAAATATGGTAACAACACTGCCCTTTCACTTTTATATAGCCCAGGTGCTAAAAACATATAGAATTGCCATGCAAATACAGGGAAAGAAAATAAAAGTGCACTCATTACCGCAACTTTAAGATACACAAAAAACGCTTCTGTTAAGTCTGTGTAAATTAAAGAAAAATCATCGCTATCTTTTGTGACTTCTATCAAAGGTGCAAGTAAAAAACGGTATATACTTTCTTTAAAGTAGTAGCAAAAACCAAAAGCAATGAGAAAAAACAGGAAGCAAAAGATAACTCTTTTTCTGAGTTCTGCAAAGTGCTCATAAAATGAAGCGTATTTTCCATTCATGCTCTACTCCAGCACAATAGTGCTATATCTAACATTCTCAGTGAAAAAGCCCACTCATTGTCATACCATGCTGCAACCCTGCATATATCACCTGTAACATACGTACCCGTTAAATCCACAATTGCACTATAAGGGTTATGCACAAAATCTATTGAAACTAAAGGCTCTGTGCATATAGAAAATACGGAAGAGTCTTGATTTTTAAACATTTCATTTATTGCTTCAGCCGTTGCTTTCTTATCAGCTATAAATTTAAAATCAACCATAGAAACATTGCTAACTGGAACTCTGATAGCAGTGCCATCTAGCTTTCCCTTTAATTCAGGAATTACAGAACCGATTGTTTTTGCTGCCCCGGTTGTAGTTGGTACCATAGATAATCCGCAAGCTCTTGCTCTACGCAAATCTTTATGATTACCATCAAGGATATTTTGATCATTCGTATAGGCATGTATAGTAGTCATAAAACCGCTTTTTATACCTAGATTAGAGTGTAGGACTTTCACAATCGGAGCAAGGCAATTTGTAGTGCAAGAACCTGCTGATATTACTTTATGCTCTTTTTTGAGCATATCATTATTCACACCATAAACTATAGTTACATCAGCATCTGGAACTGGAGCAGAGACAATCACTTTCTCTGCATTGTGCCTTGTTGCTTCTTCATGCTTGTTAAATGCACCAGTACATTCAAGTATTACATCAACATTCCAAGGAATATTTTCAGGGCTCCGTTCTCTATATAAAGAAAACTTTTTGCCATTTATAGATAGCCAATTTTGAGACTCTTTAAAGTCAATATCACCACTGAATTTGCCATGAACAGAATCATATTTAATCAAATGTGCATGCTGCTTTGCACTGAGCGATCCATTCACAGCTACAACTTCTATTTGTTTGCTATATTCTTCTATTTCGAAAATAGCACGCAATATGCCTCTGCCTATTCTACCCAGACCATTAATTCCTACACGAATCGTCATCTCTTCATTCAAAAAAATTTGATTATAGAGGATATCGCTTGATATTTCATTCTATTCTTTTGCTTTTCTATCGATATGAACATTATAGCAAGGAGACAGGGCTAAAAACTTACTTGACAAACCCCGCCAGCCCCCTTATCATGAAAGTGAAGCT
Organism: Wolbachia endosymbiont of Drosophila tsacasi; assembly: GCF_028982115.1. NCBI lineage: Bacteria > Pseudomonadati > Pseudomonadota > Alphaproteobacteria > Rickettsiales > Anaplasmataceae > Wolbachia > Wolbachia endosymbiont of Drosophila tsacasi. Next base: position 36,052 of record NZ_JAPQLJ010000047.1, read on the forward strand.
ATTCAGTTATCTTCATCTGTGCAGATTAAACAGCAAGAAAACAACGTAGTTGGCATCTTATTTTTAATTTTTTGCACTATGTGCACCTTATGTCTTCACAACATTTCTGGGTTTTTACCTATATAAGCTGAAACGCGCTTATAAGTCGTTTAAGACAGTATAGTACGCCAATTTGCAGGATTAGAGAGTGACAACTAGCTAACACGGGGTTTCTTTTGCCTTTTTTTCTGCTTAGTAAATTTCTTAAATATTAAAGCTAAGGTTAGTTGCATTTAAAAGCAGCTAAATTGCAGTGTTTAAGACTTAAAAAACGCCAATACTGAAAATAGACAATGACTAGGGCTTCTTTTGCCTTTTTTTTCGTTTGGTAAATTTCTTAAATATTTATAGCTAAAAGAGCCCAAGAGAGGTGTTATTCCAGTGCTTGGCACTGGAATCCAGCCTTTATTATGCAGCCACTTGGTTGAAATTACGTCTTCTGGATCCCAGTGTCAAGCACTTGGATGACAGGAAAAGAAGGCTACTTGGATGACACCTTGACGATTTGAAAAATCATCATACCGCTACGAGTTAGCGGCTAAGAGATACCGCGGCGGTATGACGTAGAATTTTATAACCCAGTGTCCAATCTGGATTCCAGTTAGCGTTTTCAGTAACTAAGAAAAGTGCTTCCCCTTTTTAGAGAACTGCATATAATAGATTTGACATTGCAGTGCATTGTGCAAACAAAATTTCCAATACTACAGGAGGCTTTATGAATAAGAAATTTCTCTATTCACCATTGTCAATAAAAAGCATAGGAGAAAACGGTGTATTTTCTGGTTATGCTAGCGTTTTTAATATAGTTGATAAACAAAATGACCTGATCTTACCCGGAGCATTTAAGGAAAATTTAAACAGAAATAAAATAAAATTCCTTTGGCAGCACAATCTAGGTGAACCTATAGGTAATATTATAGATATTTGCGAAAATGATGTTGGCCTGTATATAACCGCACACTTACTTTTGGGCATCCAAAAAGCAGAGGAAGCGTACTTAATGCTCAAAACTGGAGTAATCAATGGACTTTCCATCGGCTATATACCTATAAAATATGACATTGATCATGAAAGCGGGGCAAGAATATTAAAACAAGTAGAATTATGGGAAGTCAGTTTAGTCACTTTTCCTGCAAACTTAGCTGCTCAGGTAATCAATGTGAAAAATCAGAACAATGAACAGGAAATATTAGCAAGAGCGATAGAAAAAGCAAATGCTGTACTTGCAGACATGTACATTTCTGCTTAAAGTGCATTAGGCGGGCAAAGACTTTACCATAATTTGATACCTGCGTTAGTATTTATTTAACATTTATACTAATATATATAACTTTATTACTATTAAAATTTTCTGTAAATTAAAGTTAAAAAATAAGGTAATTTTATGCTAAATATTAATGATAAAGTTAATTATAAAATTAATATTAAACGAAAGGAAAAAAAATACAGCTGGTCTACTGTATTTGCTTGGTTATATCTAAAAACGATTGGACGAATATTCCCCAAGAGATGGAACAGATGGGCAGAAAATATTTTGTACTACGATAAAACTACTGCAAACAATGAAGTTCAAACTGATGCTTTTAAGACAATAGATGGAAGTGTTCAAGTTGACTTAAAACCTGAAGTTGTAGAGAAAGAGAGCCAAAGTGTAGTGATAAACAAAGATGGAGGGGTTCAGACTGATGGAGTAGCATTGATAACAGAGGAAGATGATGAAGCATTAAAAGAACAGCTGGAGGGCATAAGTCAGGAATTAGAACTTGAACGTTTACAAAATGCTTCCTTAAAAGGAGAAAATAGAGAATTACGATCTGCAATTGAAGGACTTGAAAAGAGTTATAAGGGACTTACAGAAGATGCAGGCGAAGGAAACGAAATTGAAGCTACTAGGAAAGATAATGAAAGTCTGCAAGCACAAATAATAGAACTTAAGAGTAGGTTAAAGGACAAGGAGGATAAATTAATTGAATTGAATCAACAATGGCAAGCTAGTAAATTAGTGGCTTTACTTAAATCACGGACTGATAAATTGCGGCAGGCTAAAAACAAAAATACTGAATTAGAAAATAAAGTCAGTGACTTAGGTCATGAAAACGAAGCTCTACGATTAAGTGTGAATACATTGACTGCTCAATTGGGTGAAATGGAGAACTTGGGGAAGCAATTACAAAGTGTTCAAGAATCTAAACAACAATTGGAGATTGATTTAGAAGGTCAATTGAAAGCTGACACTAAGAAACTACAGGAAGCAAAAGAAGGTCAATTGGCTAAAAAGGTAGGTGCAGTGAGTACAGTATCTACTGCAAAATCAACTACTGAATCAACTCTTTCAAAATTACAAAACTTGCCCAATAAGTTTTCTAGGGATAAGGGTCTCAATAACTTTTTATCTGGGAAAAACGAGGAGTTAAAAAAAGGTTTTCCTGAATTTAAAGAAAAACACTTTTGCTATAACGTGCTTAATGAAACTATAAAGTCTCTATCAAATCAAGATGATGGCAAATTTGAAAGCAGTAAGCTGCTTGAATTATTAGAAAGTAATTTGAAACAATCCGCAAGGGAGATCATAGAAGCCAAGGTTAAAGAAGTTGTCAATAAACATTGGAACATTGGAAAAAATGTAGGTAAAGAACTACAAGATGACACGTTAAAAACCAAGTTGTCACTTCCTGTTAGAAAATGCGTAAAAGAATTCAAACAAAAAGAAGGGGTAAATAAGATTGTAAACTCTATCTTGCACAGCTTTAATAGCGAAAATAATAATAATAATAACTCAGGAAATTTACTTAAAAAAAATGTTGTGAAAGAGCTAGTAGAAGCTAGAATGAGATTTTTTTTAGATAAGATTCAAGAGTTAAAACTGACATCAAGCATAAGAGATAAATTTTTATCAAAAGAATACACACCTAATTCCTCGATGGGTCATGCTAATACTGTAAGCGTACATTTATTGAATGCTCAGGGAGTAGACTAAAGTAGACCCTTACCATAAAGCACCAGCTCCTCTTTTGTTAAAGTGTAGGAGCTGTCTTCCCAATGTTGTTTTAGCAACTCCAAGCTCCTACCTAAACTTTTTCCTGGCTGGTGACCTATACTTATTAAATCATCGCCAGATAAAGGAAATTTTGGAATATTGAATGTGTTAGCAAACGAAATGTATTTATCAATATTTTCTCCAGACTCAACACCACAAATTTTCACTAAATCACAATATAATTCTCTACTAAACAAAGATATGTATTTTTTTTGCTCTTTTTCTGAGAGTTCTATTTTGATATTGTTGGATAGTAAAAACGACAGCTTTTTCTTTTGCTTGTTCGAAAGACGTAGAAACTTGCTTACATATTCTCCAAGACTTAGCCTGTCATTTTTGGTGGTCCTAAGGAGTAACGCTAATTTTACTAGCGCATCAATGCCGAAAAGAAGTGACGAAGACAGAATTTCGCATTTTACTTCTTTTGGGATAATCTTTTGCAAAACATTAGATTCTTGCATGCTCTTAAGTGTTGGAAAAGGATCATTGCACTCCAGCAATTTAAGTATTTCATCTCTTATTCTCTCTCCAGAGAGGTTTTGGATCATATGCGAATGCTTTTTGCATACGCTTAGTATTTCATCACTCAAATCTCCGATACATATTTTTGCATGAAAACGAAATGCTCTTAAAATACGTAGATAGTCTTCTTTAATTCTATCTTCAGCGTTGCCTATAAAGTTTAACCTTCGCGCCTTTAAGTCCTCTATACCACCAAAGTAATCATATATATGGCCATGCTTATCTGCATATAGAGCGTTAAATGTAAAGTCACGCCTTGAAGCATCTGTTTGCCAATTATTAGTAAATTCTACTTTCGCATGCCTGCCATCACATTTCACATCATGTCTTAGTGTTGTAATTTCAAAAGACCTCTGATTTAAGATTGCAGTGATAGTTCCATGTTTTAAGCCAGTTGGAATAGTTTTTATATTACGGAGTTTTAACGCTTTAATTGCTTGATCAGGCAGAAGATTGGTAGCGAGGTCAATGTCGCGAACGTCACGCTGCAAAATTGAGTCTCTCACACACCCGCCGACAAGCCTAGCCTCACCACCAAATTCCTCTATGGCATCGATAATTAAACTAGTCTCATGGTCAACTTGCATTTAGTTAGTATATGCTGCAGTTCATATTATATGAAATGCAAGCAAAAAGCCCTATATAAAAATATACAGGGCTATGAAAATTTATTCTACAAGTATTTGTTGTGGATGAAATGGTTGTTCTGCCATCGATTCCGTACCACATCTTGAACTTAGTAAACTTGAAGGGTTTTGCTCTTCAGAACGCCCTATGTGCTGCTTTATATCACTAACGCACTGTTCTACAACATCACAAATTTTTCCATCAGCATTTTCTGCCAATAACTCATCAAATCTCTTCTCAACCTCTGCTCTCTCAGAGATATCCTTTGAAAGGTTACAATATTCCAAGATCTCGTCTATTTGAAGTTTTTTTGCTCTTGTTTTGCTAAACTTTTTTTCCTATCAAGCAATGGCTCGAAATGAGCATGGCCTTTGTTTATTACATGCAAAACACTACTGTCGTCATAATCAACTTCACCTGTACTTTTTGAACCTGAATCATCTATTAATTGATGCAAAGACAGATCTTGGTTATCAACAGTCTGGTTCTCTATAACATGCAATTTTACATCATACTTCTCACAAAGTATTCTGCCTTCAACTTCAGGACCGCCCCATCTATCGTTACGCATAATGTTTGCTGTATAATCATCTATAGTTTCACTATGGTGCTGGCCATCATTATCGTAACTGTTAGCAATAGAATGTACAAACCATTCTGGCGGATTGTTTTGTGCAAATTCCTTGCAGTTTTCTCGTAACTGCTCGACAGTAACTTCTATCCCCTTTTGTTGCTCTAAACTTTGTCTAAACGAGTCAAAAAAACAGCTTCCATTACCAATTGCTTGTCCTATATGGAAATTGTCAGGGTAAGAATTACTATTTAAAGAAGTTACTTCACTCTTAACATCATGAAAATCACTTAGTAGCTTCCGTTTCCTAGATTCAAACATAACTTTTACCTTAATTTAAGCTATATGTTACTATACCAACAAAATTGTTAATAAGCGACTAATTAAGTATAGCAGAAATTTTTAAATTATGCAATAATTATGGCTTTAAATAGCAAATATGAGCTTTAACTGTGGTATAGTTGGGTTACCAAACATAGGAAAATCAACCTTATTTAATGCACTTACAGAGTCAAGTGTAGCTGAAGCTGCGAACTACCCTTTTTGTACAATCGAGCCAAATATAGGCAGGATTTCGATAAAAGATCAGCGCTTGAAACAAATCGCAGCAATTGCCGGTTCAGAGAAGACAATCTATAACCAATTAGAAGTTGTGGATATTGCAGGCCTGGTAAAGGGTGCGAGCAAAGGTGAAGGGCTCGGTAATAAATTTTTAAGCCATATCAGAGAAGTTGATGCCATCGTTCATCTGCTCAGGTGCTTTACGGATGACGATATCAGCTATGTACACAGTAAAATAGATCCAATATCAGATGCTGAAGTAGTGGAAATGGAATTAATCCTAGCTGATATTGATAGCATAGAAAAAAGGCTTTCTCAATTGGAAAAGAAAGCAAAGCAAGGTGATAAAGAGCTAAAGAGACAACTTGAATTAATGCAAGAGGTATTAGCTACTTTAAAATTAGGTAAATCTGCAAGAAGTTTGGAGAATATCGATGGAGATGAGATGAAGTTGCTTCAATTGCTGACAACAAAGCCCGTTATGTACGTTTGCAATGTTGAAGATACAAATGTTATAACTGGCAATGAATTATCTAAAAAGGTAGAGAGAATGGCGGAGGAAAATAAAAGCAAATTTTATTGCATTTCAGCAAAACTTGAAGCAGATATTGCAAATCTTGATAGTGAAGAGGAAAAACAGAGTTTCTTGTCAGAATTTGGCTTACAAGAATCAGGTCTTGATGGAGTAGCGCATATTATGTATGAAGTGCTGAGTATGATAACTTTCTTTACTGTGGGCCCCAAAGAAGCACGGGCATGGCCAGTAAAAATAGGATCAACAGCTGACAAAGCAGCAGGTGTAATTCACACTGATTTTGAAAAAGGCTTTATAAAAGCAGAGACAATAAGCTTTGCAGACTATATAAAATATGGAAGTGAATCAGCTTGCAAAGACGCAGGAAAAATTCGCTTTGAAGGCAGAGATTATATCGTGCAAGATGGCGATATAATGCACTTTAGGTTTAATGTGTAGCTTTGGGAGAAGAAACTCCTCCTTCTACAGTGTATTCGTTTAGGAGCATCGAACAAGGAAAAATCTTGTTAAACCTGAAAGAAACTATTTTATCCAGTGCTATAACAATTTTTAAATATAATTTATTAAGAAGTATTTTTGCAGTTATAACCGGAACGCTCAATGGTGCTAGAGTGCCCGTTTGGGAGCATGGTTTTGGAGGAACGGTTAAACCACTGATGGAGTCTATTACAACTACCTCGATTAGAAGATTGTATAATCTAACCGTCCCAAGCTTAAATACTTCTTCATTATAAGTTATAGGAGGTCAATTACAATGACAAAAAGTAAATTAGAGGTAATGAATCCTGATGCAGCAGGGATAGATGTTGGTTCGGCTGTACATTATGTATGTATACCCGAGAGAAGAGATGAGCAACGTGTTCAAAAATTTGGCTGCTTCACTGAAGACCTTCATAATTTAGCAAGGTGGTTAAAAAAGTGTAAAGTTACAACCGTAGCGATGGAATCAACTGGTGTATATTGGATTCCTTTGTTTCAAATACTGGAATCTTACGGTTTTGAAGTTAAGTTGGTAAATGCGCGACATGTAAAAAATGTACCTGGGAGAAAGTCAGATGTTCAGGACTGTCAGTGGTTACAACAACTACATAGTTATGGATTACTCCAAGGGTCATTTAGGCCAGATAGCCAGATGTGTGTATTGCGTAGTTACGTGCGACAACGTAAGAACCTCACTGAAAGTGCATCTACACATGTTCTGCGTATGCAGAAGGCATTAATTCAAATGAATATACAACTGCATAGAGTTATAAGAGATATAACAGAAGTAACTGGTATGAAAATTATCAAGGCTATAATTAAAGGCGAAAGAGATTCTGGGAAATTGGCTCAATTCAGGGATGCACGAATAAAAAATGATCAGTCTACTATAGCAAAAGCGTTAGCTGGCGATTATAGAGAGGAACATGTATTCACGCTAAAGCAAGAATTTGAACTATATAATATTTATCAAGAAAAAATAGCAGAATGTGATAGAAATATTGAGGTCTATTACAAAACGTTTGAAACAAAATCTAACGAAAGTAAACAGTTGAGTAAGGAAAAGAATAAGCACAGAAAAAGTAAGCCTGACTTTGCTTTGCACGAGGAACTGCA